>JAAELB010000940.1 GCA_024227155.1 Desulfobulbaceae bacterium | reverse complement strand
TGATCAGAGACTACAACGTTGGCTCGTTCTTCAGACACTTGGTAGACAAAATGGCAATGTTTATCACCCCCCTGGTCTAACATCAGAGGTACTTGAACTTCATATTGGGTGTTGTCAATAACTGGCCCCACTTTATGGGCTGGCACTTGCCAAATAGCATACACTGCATCTGGTTCTTCCTTAAACTTTTCAGCACTCTGTCGTAAATCATACAGTTCTTCTAAAATCCCCATAATAGTACCCTTAGGTAAAATAATGGTTTGAACTGTATGATTAATAATGCAGAAATGGAATACCCCATTTTTACTTGGATCTACAATGCAATCTTGAATCTCCACACCATCACCAAGGTTAATTATTGGCTCAAACAACATGGGCGATACCAAGTTATCTGAATTTATAACCTTAGCTGGAACTTTCATGTAGGTTCTGGGCAGAATTTCTATACTTTTGGAGTTTCTGGCATAGATAACTTGGGGAGAACTAGCTGCTATGAGACAATGATTGGCCATATAGGTTCTCCCATGAGGGGTAGTGG
>JAAELB010000939.1 GCA_024227155.1 Desulfobulbaceae bacterium | reverse complement strand
TCCTCGCTCTTGCTAAAACCTGTCAGCCAATGAAAAATAAATAATAGCAGAAAGGGAATCAGAGCAATGACTTTTGGAAAGAGAGTCTGTGAACTAAATAAACATGAGAGAATAGCCATAACAATCTGAGTACAACAAACCAGTTTATACCAGAAAACCGCCTGTTTGGACTTTCGAAAAGGGGCATAATAGCTAGAAAATCCCTCATCTTTCCTTGTTTGCAAAAGATGATTAAAATAGGCCCCTAAGGTGATACAGTAGGATAACATAAAACCTGCAATTACGGCTGTTAAGATGATGGTGAGACTATACAACATTTACTTCTCCTTTTTCCATTTTAGAAAACCTAACAAAAAAGGGCTCTATAATTTCTGTAGTGGGTAAATCCACCATGGAGATTATGGAGCCTTTTTGAGTATATACAAAAAGTCCCATATGACTTATAATGAAAAGCGACCAAACTTACATTAGAAAGACTCATATGGAACAATTAAATTTTATCACAAACTTACTTGGAATAAAAGACCCAAACATCACTATCTTAGATTATCAGGACTGCGGTACACATAAGGAAATCAGTGCTAGCTTGGACTATCCAGCACCTGTATGTCTCAACTGTCACGGTCAGACAGTCAAATACGACTTCCAAAAACCCTCGAAAATCCCTTATCTGGAATGTGCTGGATACAAGACAGTGATTCGATTGCGCAAACGGCGTTTCCGTTGTCAAGAGTGCGGGAAGATGGCTGTCGCTGAGACCTCTCTGGTCAAGAAAAACCACCAAATCGCAACGATCGTCAATCAGAAAATTGCTCAAAAGCTCATCGAGAAAGAATCTATGACAGCCATCGCTCAGTCCTTAGCTGTGTCCACATCAACCGTCATTCGTAAACTCAAGGAATTCGAGTTCAAGACAGATCTGAACTGGCTGCCTACTCACATGAATTGGGACGAATATGCCTTCAAGAAAGGGAAGATGAGTTTCATTGCACAAGACTTTGACTCTCAAAACATTATTACAATCCTTGACGGAAGAACTCAGACTGCCATTCGCAATCACTTTCTGCGCTATCCTAGACAAGTCAGAAACCGGGTCAGAGTGATTACCATGGACATGTTTAGCCCCTACTATAGCATCGCTAAGAAACTATTTCCGAATGCCAAAATTGTACTCGATCGCTTTCATATTGTCCAACATCTTAGTCGCGCCATGAACCGGCTACGCATCCAAATCATGAACCTGTTTGACAGAAAATCATTGGAATATCGTGCCTTGAAACGCTACTGGAAACTGATTCAACAAGATAGCCGGAAGCTCAGCGATAAACGATTTTATCG
>JAAELB010000938.1 GCA_024227155.1 Desulfobulbaceae bacterium | reverse complement strand
CTTTCTACAGTCTTTAACATATTCCACAATGGACCCTGACCTTTACAATTGTCATTTGTCAACATTATATATCTAAATACCAGCATTTTGTATACAGACAGGATATTGGCAACAAGATAAGTTTCCACAAAAATATCAATCTAGTAATGTTGATTATATTTCTTATAGACAACCATCCCATGGTTCTTACAGCACCCATATTGGTGCATCTGTCTGGCAATCTTTGGATCGCTTTGGCAACACTTGCCTGAAAGTTTTCAAGCTGGTCTATGCTTTCATCTGAGCATGGCATCAATTCCATGCCATATAGTAGTTTTGGGAGGCAAACCGTTTTATATACATGCGAGGCTGATATGGGTGTAACTGGAGCAATGCGAGAGCCTATAGCCTTTATGTTATATGCAGAGCCTTTTGTTGCCTGTATTCTGGATGTTACATAGTTTTTCATCTCATTTGTTTGTGCTGACAGCAATGTTCCTAGGTAGGTGTGGGCAGGTTTGCGCTTGATGATGCTACGGCCTAGTGTTAAATCTTTAAGTGGCGTATTATCACGACCATATACTACAAGGGCACATTTGTTTGCATTGAAATTTAATCTCCACTTACATGAGAAACAATACACAAGATCCATTAACGTTTGTAATGATGATATGTTTGTGGACATGACAACAATATCGTCTGCAAAAGCAGGACATACAAGTTTCATGTCTTCTATTCTTAGGCCACAAAGACTGTCAGTCAAACTCTTTATAAGGATGTTGTCATATAGGTTGAATCCAGTCATTGAGAAGGGGGCGCCTTGGTGGAAACCCTGGTCAACCTGAAAAAGTTCAGAATTTATTCCCCCTATGGATACACAGCATTTGAATCCGGTATATGATTTTACAATTAGTCTCCATATCTTTTCATCTAACCCAAGCTTGTGAAGCATATAAAAGAACCCGTTGTGCCATATGGTATCAAAAGCTTTTGCTACATCTAATGACCCCAAATACACTGTAGATCCCCTCTCATTATAGTGTGAAATTGTTTCTCTTACCAACCAGTTGGTATGGAGACTGGAGCAGTGTTCTAGG
>JAAELB010000937.1 GCA_024227155.1 Desulfobulbaceae bacterium | reverse complement strand
TGGTTGTGCAACTGCTGCAAAAGAACTTGCCAAACGGACAAACCCAACCATAGCAGATAAAATTTTTGTACCTGCACTTCTTCATGATATGGGTAAAGTCATACTTTCAATACATTTCAAAGATGAATATATTCAGGTGAGGCAAAAAGCGATTGAAGAAAAGAAGACCCTTTATGTTGCTGAGAACGAACTTCTAAAGATTAATCATGCATCTCTTGCAGCTCTTTTGATGAAAAGGTGGAATTTTCCTGATTCTATTTTAACTCCATGCCGATTCCATCATAATCCTGAAAAATGCCCAGTAAAGCTTCAACACATGACATTAATTATTAATCTTGCTGATTATGTTTGTCAAAAAGCAGGTATCGGACATAGTGGTAATCCTGTTCCTGTCACAGTTAAGAATTCATTTCAAAAAGTTGGGACAAATGCCCAGGTTTTAAGGATGATTATTGAAAAGTTGAAAAAGAAAGAAGACCAGATAAAAGAATTTTTCAGAATAACTACAGAATAAAAAAATATAATCTTAAATATCTTTAAAAAGACGGTTACCTTTTGATTCAAACGCTGCTTTTGAAAATTTTTCAAGGCT
>JAAELB010000936.1 GCA_024227155.1 Desulfobulbaceae bacterium | reverse complement strand
GCCGCCATTACCGTCACTGACGATATAGTCAAAGCTGATGGCACCATTATAATTGCCATCCGGCGTGAAAGTCACCACACCGGCAACCGAGACATTGACCGAGCCATTGGCAACGGCAATGGTCTGCGCCACCCCGGGGGTGATCGCTGTTCCGGCAATCGACTGTAGGGATAATGTGTCACCATCAATATCGCTGTCACCGGCCAGCAGGTCAATTGCCGCCGAAGTTGTATCCTCACTGGTGGTAAAGGCCTCATCATCGGCAACCGGCGCATCATTAACCGCGGCAACCGCAATGGTCCGTGTTGCCGTATCAGAGCCACCATTGCCATCATCAAGCGTATAGGTGGCAACAGGCACCGCGCCATTATAGTTGGTGACAGGCACAAATGTGTAGGAACCATCCCCATTGATGGTCAATGTGCCGACACCGGCAAGGGTGGCGGTTGAACCCGCCGCATAGGTGGTGCCGTCAATGGTAAAGTCACTGACAGAGAGCGCATCGCCATCGACATCGCTGTC
>JAAELB010000935.1 GCA_024227155.1 Desulfobulbaceae bacterium | reverse complement strand
ATTTTCCACAAGATACTCTTTGAGCTTTTCCATGAGGCTCTCAGGTAACTCTTCTTTATAGAGAAACGCCTGGGCCTCCTCTCCGGTAATTTGTTCTTTTATTTCAATGGGCAGTGAACGAAGAACCGCCATACGCTCTGGATCTGGTTTTTCTTTTCGTGGACCAACGTGACCTTCCATGATTTCTCCAATGATTTGAGATTATTTGAAATTTAAGACAACAGCATACGTTTCTTTTATTCATGATAGAATACAATAGTTCCTCTCAAAAGGTGGTCAAGGTGAGAGAGCGTTTTGAGAGGTAAGAACTCAATGGTACTCCTCAGTAAGTTGGAAGGCATCAGCGTGATCGCTCCCAGACACTTAATTGAGAAACAGTGTGTTGAAATTTTCTTCCGGTTTCTCGGATAGTAAACTCAATATCCTGAGGTTGATCTCTCATTGCAAAATGGGGAGTCAGGATGTCTGTTATTCCTTCAAAGGTTGTATAAGGTTCACCATCCCTTCTGAAACCCCCTACCCAGTTCTGAGTCTTGGTGAATTCTTCCAGCCAGGTATAGGGGGAGGCAATAACAAGAAGACCGCCTACCTGAAGTCGTTGGTGAATATTCGTTAGAAAGGCAATGGGGTCGATAAGCCTGTCAATAAGGTTACCTGCAAAGATAAGGTTATAATCATGAAATTGTGGTTTAAGGTTGAGGGCATCGGCTTGGAAAAATTCTACTCGACTCTTGGTAGCCTCCAGGCCGAAATCCCGTAAGCGTTTTTCATGAAAGCTCACAATCTTACCTTCTTCAGGAAGTTGGTAACGAATTATTCCTTTCTCTTGCATCTGGAAGGCAATACGAATGAACCTCGCTGAGAAATCAAGACCAGTCACAAATTCAAACCTGCGAGCAAGTTCAAAGGTTGTCCGACCAACTGAGCAACCAAGATCAAGAGCCCTTTTCATGGGTTTGCCCTGCATATATTCAAGGCAGATCTTGGCACATATTTTCTGAAAATTTTCAACTCCGAAATACTCCTGTCCATAGTGGGCTTCACAATATTGGGAAACTGCACCATCACCCTCGTACATGGTCTGCGGTTGTTCAAGAGGTTGTTCAGCCTCTACATACCGAAAGCCAGCATGTTGATAAAAATGGCGGCGGAAACCATATCTTGAATCACGAGTGGCTTCATTACCCGTTGAGATCCATGAGCCACCTTTTATGAGGTTATGTTGGGTATCAAAGGTGGGAGTAGAGAAATCATCGTAAAATGGATGTACCTTAAAACCTGTGAAACCGGTTATGGGAGTTTCCGTCCATTGCCAGACATTACCGATGATATCGAAAAATTTACCAAACTGGAAGTATGAGACAGGACAGGAGGAGGCCCAATGTTCGAGGTTAATGTTTCCTGGTGCCTTCTCCCAGTAAGGCTGATCAGGTATATCGTGCAGATCACGTAGGCGATACCATTCATCTTCCGTTGGTAGACGGATGGTTTTGCTCTGTTTTTCACTGAGCCAATTACAAAATGCCTTTGCCTCCAGATAGTTGACCTCGGCTGGCCAGTCCCATGGCATATCGATTATTTTTGTCATGGTTCGTAAGCAATACCTTCCTTCCTCTTCAACCCAGAAAAGGGGGTGACGAGCCTGGCTATAGCGCAACCAGTTCCACCCTTCTTCTGTCCAGTATCTTTGGGTGGTATAGCCACCATCTTCAATAAAGGACAGAAGTTCTTGATTAGATACAAGATATTTGGAGGCCTTGAAGTCCCAAACATCAAAACGATGATGACCAAATTCGTTATCCCAGCCATAGAGTGGATGATCAAAGGACTTTCCAAGTGTTACTTCTCCACCAGGTACTGGTAGAAGTGAGTTCACAGGAGCTAGAGAGGATTCTCTACAAATTTCCCATAAGTCACACACTTCTTCAATGGGAAGTCTACGGATTATTACCGAGGAGGTTTCAAGATGAATCCGTTGATGCTCTATTCCCATGAGGATTACCCAAAAGGGAGTATCCCAGGTTATGGGCATGGTCATATCCATCTTTTTTATAATGTCTGTAACGCAGTCACGTACCTCTTTACGGTAGGCCCGCACCTCCTCAACACTTGGCCAGTTATAGTTTTTTTCATCGAGGTCATCCCAGGACATTTCGTCTACACCTATTGCAAACATTGACTCAAGTCTTGGGTTGATTCGCCTGTCAAGGATCTTGGCCATGACAAGTTTATTAATATAAAAGGAGGCAGTATGGCCAAAATAGAAGATTAAGGGATGCCGAAGAGGTTCAGGGCGAAGGTAGTAGGTTTCGTTATGGGCAAGGGCATTATAGAGCTTTTTGTCTATATCAAAAGTCTTATGGAAATATGATAATATTTCCTCTCGTTTCTGTTCAACGGAGCCTTTATTTAAAATAATTGTACGGCAATTCCCTGTAATCATTCTCTCCTCCACTGGGGTTATTATCTATATTTTTTAGATGAGTTTCTGGAGATTTATTAATAGTTGTGAGTAATTAAATTTGAGGTTGTGTCGTGTCTGAACATGTTTTTCGGCGTTTATTGCCAACGTGTTGCAGAGTGTTGGGTTTTTCAGTAATGCCTCAATGTTATCTCTAAATTGTGACGCATTTTTTGCATCTGAT
>JAAELB010000934.1 GCA_024227155.1 Desulfobulbaceae bacterium | reverse complement strand
GATGCGGAAAAAGCGGCTTAAACCAGTATGAAGTCAAATGAAATTGACTATAGTCAGGGCAGGAGTTATAAAAATTAGTAAAATAAGCACGCCAATGGCTACAAATCTTCCAGTATCACGTCTGTGTTTTTTCATCTGTATTCTCCTGATCTATAAATGACAATTCTCAGAAAAAGGATCACCAGTCTTTAGTGCCTTACTCCTGAATTACTGTCATAAAAAACAAGAAACTCAGGAATTCTTTATGAAATCGAGAGCTTACTTTTACCACCAGATAGTGAGCGTAGTGAGACCTTCGAGGCACTTATCCAGCGATTCTAAAAAAGTTTCCGACTAGTCGGGTTAGGAGCTTGCCCGGGAATAGGTTTTTTTTGAAGTAAGTATTCGAGTTGTTGTTTTCTAGTGGAGAATTTTCGGAACACAACTCGCCATGTTCGTTACAATAACAAACATGAATGCAACATGTCAAAAACAAGATCACAAATTTCTTATTGAGAATAATCAAAAATGGTCCGCCAACCCATCCGTTGTTCTCCCCGCAAATTGTTATTTCAGAAAAAGAATACTTGTCACTTAATGGTGAAGCTCGTTAGCGAGGGAGCCTGCATGAAAAAGCATTAGAAAATATTATCAAGCACCAAAAAGGCCTGATTCGTGATTTGAGAAGGCGTGTCTTTGGAAAAAAAGCGAGAAATAGACTTCTAATATAAAAGATGGCAACGATCCAAAGAACAAAGAGGCAGAAAGCTCTAACCCCGTTGAACGGGAAAACAAGACGGGGTAAGTGTGGGGTCGAATATATTTTAAAATTCCCAACAAAATCACTGCACCCATAACTACCTCTAAGTACAAATTATTTTCCTTAAAAGTGCAGTTTGCCAAATTTATGCGAGATGGTAAGAAAAATTCTGAATTAGCTCAACGTGCTTGTTGATATTTATTCGAGAATATTTATTAGGAACATGGCACAATGAACTTTGGAGAAAAAATCATTTCTTCCTTTTCATATTTGTTAGGAAGATAACACATCTAACTTTGGAGAAAAGTTCATTTTTCCTTTCCAATATCTCGTTATTAGGCCCGCACTCTGTCAACGTACTGTGTTGACTCGAATTTAATTAAAATCGATAGAAGTTATAATGCCTGGGGGGCGTTGTACATGAAATTGATCACCAAGACGATGTTCTTAGGTCATATTTTTTTCGTCGGATTTCCTTGTTTTGCTGCAGTTGAAACACCAACATTTTCGAACTTGCAAGACGAGGATGTTAAAAAGAGTGAAATTATCTCCACTCTTGACCGACATCCTGTTTTTGCCGCGCTTGAATCGCCTGCTGACTCAGAAGGGAAGGATGAGAAAATTGTCGAGAGAAAAACTGTCTTTACTCAGCATGATACTTATCCCTTCTCTGTTGGGTTGATGGATGTTTATCAGAAGGCCCACAAGCACGATCCTGTATTCCAAAGTGCAGCTTTTCAGAGGTCTGCGGTTGATGAGGGCCGCACTCAAGCAATTGCCGAACTCCTTCCGAAATTGATCGGCTCCGCCGATTATACAAAGACATATCAAGATATTGAAAGCAGCGACAATAACGTCGTGGCTGCTGGAGACATTGACTATAACAGCACTACCTTTGGCCTGACACTTACCCAACCAATCTTTCACTGGGATTCCATTGTTGGGGTAGGTCAGTCAAAAGCAGAAATATTGGCGGCTGAAGTGAAATACCTGGTTGCAGAAAATGATTTGATGATACGGGTCGCTGAACTTTATTTTGAAGCTTTGGCAGCACTCGACCAGCTTGGTTTTGCAATGGCAGAACAGCTTGCTGTAGAGAAACATTTTGAGTTGGCAAGTGGTCGTTTTGATATGGGGCTTGTACCAATTACTGATCTCCACGATGCGAAGGCTCGACTAGCTTCAATAATATCAAAAACCATTGAGGCTGAGAATTATCTCGATGATGCCCTTCAAGCTCTACAGGAGGTTGTCGGGGAGCCTCTTGAAGAGCTCAAAAGTTTGCAGGAGAAAATTACCTTGGTCGGCCCTACCCCGAAGAGTTTAGATCTCTGGACAGAAAAAGCGATGAAGCAGAACCTTGGCATCAAATTACAGGAGTATTCAGTTGAGGTTGCAAGTTTGGAGGTCGATAAACAGGGAGCCAAACACTATCCAACGGTTGATTTGATAGGCCGTTATGAAAATCAAGACACAGACGGTTCTCTTTATGGTGGAGGTGCTGCAGGAGATACCACAGACATTTTGGTGGTACTCAATGTACCATTTTATGAAGGTGGGGCTGTAAATTCTAGAGTGCGTGAGGCTAAGCATATACTCAGCAGTGCCAGACAGGGATTAATTAAACAGCAACGAGCGGTGATTCGCCAAACCAGGTCAGCGCACTTAGGTGTAAACAGCGCTCTAAAAATGATTGAAGCACTTCAACAATCTGTAATATCAACACGGCTTGCTCTGGATGCCAAGCAAGAAGGATTTCTCTCAGGTATTTATACAAGTTTAAATGTACTTGATGCTGAGCGGGACCTTTCTTTGGCAAATATTGATTATGCAAAAGCTCGGTACGATTATTTGCTGAACAATCTGAAACTCAAGCAAGCTGTAGGGAGCCTGACTGCTGAAGATTTAAATCAGTTAAATCAATGGTTGCAATAATATAGTTTGATCCTTTTGGAAAACCTTAAGCCATAGAGCCTTACTCTGGGGGAGGCCATTATGCTAAGATCTTTACGCCGAAAGCTACAAAAGAAGAGAGAAAAGAGTAAACTACAAACCCGAAATAAAATGCGGTTCGAGGCCTTAGAACCAAGGATCTTACTTTCGGCGGATCTGGGGATCGAGTATCCAATCACCCAGATAGATTCCACACAAGACAACCCCTCAACCCAAGCAACAGAGTTGCATGATAGTGTGCTTGATGACAATCAGGAACAGGTGGAGGCGGAACCCTCTACATCCGTTGAAAATCTAGAAACACCTGTCATCGACTCTAAAGAGCAACCACTGCCCATTCTCGAAACATCTCCTGGAAGTAAGCAAAATTCAATCGAAAATGAACAATCAGTACAAAATGAAAGTGTAGTTGCTGAAATTTTAGGACAAGAGACTAAAGAGAGCCAGCTCATTATTGTTGATACATCTCTTGTCGAATATGGAGAACTCGTTTCAGAAATACAATCCCAGCAGAATGATGGTGTTTTTTACGAAATAGCATTGCTCGATGAAACAAATGACGGCTTAACTCAAATTAGTTCAATTTTAGAAGAAAAGAGCGATCTCTCAGGAATTCACGTACTCTCTCATGGTTCAGCTGGTAGTCTGATTTTTGGCAATGGAGTCCTTGATCAAAGTACACTAGACGAAAGAACCTCCGAAGTGACTCTTTGGGGCAATGCCCTTACAGAAGATGGAGATATTCTGCTTTATGGTTGCAATATTGCCGGAGGTGAATCAGGTGTCAATTTTGTTGAATCGCTGGCGAAGCTGACGGGAGCGGATGTTGCAGCTTCAGATGATACTACTGGTGCCGCCCCACTTGGTGGTGATTGGACATTTGAATATGCTACAGGTACGGTTGAGGCCCGCCCCATATACGACAAGAGCAGCTATTCTTATCGGCTAGCCGAAGTGGTTGTGACTGGTACAGGCAGTTCAGACATAATAACCGTCGACATGGAAAACAGAGAGATCACCGTTGGGACGACCACGTCATCGTTTTTCAACGGTGACCGATTGAGACTTGATGGAAACGGGGCCTCAGACACTCTAGTTTTATACGGGACTGCTGGTGACGATACATTTAGTATCGATGGTGCAAATCATCGTATTTATCATAACTCCACCACAGAAATAGATTATTCTGGCTTTGCAAAACTCAGAATAGATGGAGGAATGGGCAATGATCATCTAGTTGTGGGCAGTGAAGTGATCTTTACAGAGGGAATCTCGCTCACAGCAGAACTCATCAATGTCAATGCAGACATAAACACCGGTTCTGGCAGTATGACGTTTACCGCAGCAGCGGTGGATGACCGTATGCTGAGTAATACTCTAGCACGCATAAACATCACCAATGCCGCACTGAGTGGCGGAGAAATGACATTTTCTGCCAGTTCAAGCGTTACTGCTAAGTCGAATGGCTTACTCAATTTGCCAGGAGCTGAGGTCGCTTTAATTACGGCCAATTCGGATGTCGGCATCAGCATCAGCGGAAGTTCGCAACTGGTCAGCACCGGCGATGTCACCCTGACGGCGGAATCCACTGTTAAGGCTACCGCCAAGGCATTAGCAAATACGAATAATATAGATACCGAAGTTGACGCCGCGGTGGCCACCTCTACAATTGACAGTACGGCTTTTGTGCATGTTGGGGATACAGCAACGCTTTCTGTGACCGGTGCTCTGAGTATGAAGGCAACGAATACCAGGAACGTTACCACTATTGCCGATGGTTCTGCGGGCGGAGCGGGTGGTAGCGTTGCTGTTGCAGTAATCACAGGAGACACGAAAGTCTTTATCGATGGTAATGCTTCGATTCTCGAAGCCGCAAGTGTCAACCTGATGGCAAATAAACTCGATAATATTAAGACTGAAGCCAAAGCCGCAACAGGTGGTGCATCAAAAAGTACTACTTCTACCACAGCTACAGAAAAGCAGTTATCTGATTACAAAGCGGAAACGAGCGAAGGACCTATCACCTTCGCAGCAGCTGTGGCTATTAGTGATATCAACGACAGCAACACCCTGGCTTATCTCGATTCAGACCAATCCATAACCACTGCCGGTCAACTGAGTATTAGTTCTTTTGATAATACCGATGAATCGTCATTAGCGGATGGTTCATCCGTTGGTGCCGCTTCAGTTGGTATTGGTGCTGCCGTGGCTATTAACCTGGCTGATGTCAATAACGAAGCGTATGTCGATGGCCTGGGTCCTATTAGTGCGGGGAGTCTAGTGGTTCAGACGAGCCTTGCGCCTGAAGGCAGCGATGACGATATCGCTCAAGATTTTACTGCTGAAGCGATTTCCGGTGCCAGTGCGACAATGTCAGCCATAGCCGGTTCTCTGGCCTTGAACATCATGGATGCCAAAAGCCTTGCTCTGATCAAGACTGGTTCAGACGTAACGATCACAGATGACGGTGATGCCCGGTTGAGCGCAGAAAACAATACAGTGAGCTCAGCCATAGCCAAACCAGTCGGTGAAGGTGCGGTAGCAGGTACAGTGGGAGTAGGTGCTTCAGTTGCCCTGAATATAGCAAACACAGAGACAATAGCAGAACTTGAAGACAATTCCGT
>JAAELB010000933.1 GCA_024227155.1 Desulfobulbaceae bacterium | reverse complement strand
GCACCCTATACCCTGCCTAACTGAGGATTCTAGGTTCAACGGCTTCAAGCACAAAATGATAATGATTATCCATCAAACAATAGCTATGAACCCGCCAGTTAAATCGTTTACAAACCCGGGCCAACAGAGTAATCCACTCTCTGCGATCTTGTTTATCCTCGTAGATAGCTTCCTGACGGTCTCCCCGAGAGGTGATGTGGTATACACCGCCCGCGAGTTCTGTTCTCAGTGGCCTTGCCATAGGGGAGCGTACATCAATAAATGTTATAACAAAAGACCTGACCCCATTTTCTGTTTTTGGCGTTTTTTTGAAGTTGAGTATCGCTTAATACCTGTCGGTCTACCCGAGAAGTGATATTGTATACGTCGCCCGCGAATTCTATATTTTAGTGGCCTTGCCATGAAAGAGAGTATCAATAAATATTATATATAAAAGACCTGAGACCCCGTATTTTGTTTTCAGGCAATAAGGTGTAAACTAGTCGTTTATAGGTATTGAAATATTGACGAACACGGTATTGCCACCTTAAGTATGTGCCGGTG
>JAAELB010000932.1 GCA_024227155.1 Desulfobulbaceae bacterium | reverse complement strand
TGGGCTTAATATTGCCATTTTCAACCTCTCAATTTCCTGCCTTTCCTGCTGGTTAACACTATTCTTGTTCTCAATGATTCAGCTGTCTCAAAATCCTAACAGTAAAACAGGAATCTGAAGTTCAATATTATCCATGATAGCGTACAGGGGCACACGATATCGCGGTCTCAAAGACTACAATTGGCAAGGTTAACCATTTAAGCAATTCCGCAAATTTACATTATTCCTGTGAATCTAATCAGTAAGTTTTCCCAAAAACCTAGCAACATATTAATGATTTCTTGGTCCTCTGGAAAGGAACTTTTTCCTGACAATAATAAATATATTCTAGTCCAAGATGGTTTCAGACCATCAATCAAGACAATTGCTCCATTTCACCGCACCCAACGACAGATACTACTTTCCAATAGAAGCCCAAACCGGATTCACCAATCTCAGTTGAGACTGAGTTAGTCTCTTCCAAGATACCTAACACTTCCGAAACCAAATCGTAGGATCTACCCGAAGAAGAGATACATTGCCAATCATAAGGTATGGAAAAATCGTGGTCTGTCCCTGATTATTTCCCTATAAGATGGTTCAGTACACCCATCCTGTTCATATTCCTCCTTCTAATCGCTTCCACTGTTCTAACTGAAATTCAGGATGATATTAATGACACCGAGCCAATCGAAATTGTACCCTATGACGACGGCTGGCCTGGGATCGGCCTATTCAGAATTGGCAGGAATAGGAGAAAGGAGGCAGCTTTTCCCACCTGAATCTGTTGAGTAACATCTGAATAGCCCCAAATTGCTTGAAAGGACCCCAAAAAAAGAATACGTTGTTAGGATCTCATACTATAGAAGGAGAATCACATGGAATACCCCGTCTGCTTTCTGCGCCCTTTTATTGTTTTTATTCTTGTCTTTATTCCTGTAATACCAGATATTTCTTTGGCTGAATCACTTTTTACCCAAGAAAAAAAACTTGTCCGTCTCGAAGAATCCTGGAGTGGTTCTCTGGGGACGGCTATTGCTGCAGAGGGCGATACGCTTATGGTGGGGGCGAACGGTTGGAGAAAAACAGAGAACTGCTGTAGTGCGGGTGCTGTTTTTATGTATTCTCGTTCCACTGATGGCTCAAATACTTGGGTGGAAACAAAAAAGATTGTCCCGAGTGATGCCACGTCTTCCTCTTCCAATACTGTTCATGGCTTTGGTTCCTCGGTTGCATTAAGTGGAGACACCTTGGTTGTAGGCTCCTATCACAGTTCCACTATAACTGTTCCAAAAATTTATATTTATCAACGCGACCAAGGTGGTGTGGATAACTGGGGCTTGTTAAAAAAGATTGCCATCCCAATTAGTCAACCACTTGCCTTGGACGGAGACACCATAGTTGTTATAGGGGGTTCGGTTGCTTACATTCTTGAGCGTGATGTCGGTGGAACCAATAGTTGGGGGACTGTCAAAGAAATTTCGATTCCAAATCTCTATCGAGCTGCTATTGATGGAGACACTGCGGTTTTTGGAAGATATGCAGATAATGTGGCCCAGGTTTTTGAACGTAATCGTGGTGGTATCGATAACTGGGGTGAAACTATAGTGATTTCGCCATCGGATGGGGCTCCTGAAGATCGTTTTGGTGCTGATGTAGCCATACACGAAAATACTATAGTGGTTGCTGCAACCTATGCTGATGATAACGGTGAAGACTCTGGCTCAGCCTATATCTTTGAGCGAAACAATGGCGGCACCGATAATTGGGGCCAAAGCCGAAAAATTTTGCCCTCTAGTGGAAGTACCGATGATTACTTTGGAACTCCCATAGGTATAGAAAGTAATACCCTCATTATTGGAGCAAGATATTCTGATGCTGCTTATATTTTTTATCGTAACAGGGATGGCGTTGACCAGTGGGGACAAGTGAAAGAGATATCTCCTACCTACGGATGGGTGGGGTCTTCTAAATCTCTGTTTTTAACGGGGAGCAAGCTTTTCCTTGGAAGTCCGGTAGAGAGTGAAAAGGGTTATTTCCAGGGTATGGCCTATGTATTTGACAAAAATGAGGGTGGTGAAGACAACTGGGGAGAGCAGCAATTCCTTATAACAGAGGATAAATATTACGTTGCTGGTGATCGTTTTGGCACTTCTGTATCCATGCATGACAATTCTCTTGCTGTTGGTGCTTATCTCGATGATGAATCAGGCTCCAGTTCAGGTGCTGTTTATATTTTTGAAAAGGATCTTTTGGGGATAGATAATTGGGGGCAATATCGAAAAATCACCTCGATTTACGCAACAACCGCTGCTGGTGATAATTTTGGCAATTCGGTCTCCATTGCCTATGAAGTGCTTGTAGTTGGGGCTCACCTGGATGATGATATGGGTTCAAATGCTGGTGCTGCATATGTTTTTTCTCGGAATCATGAAGGCAGTGATGGTTGGGGGTATGACAAAGATAAAAAACTGGTTGCAGCAGATGGAGCACCGTCTGATTATTTTGGATATCAGGTTGCCACAAGTGGTGACACTGTTGTTGTTGGGGCATATCAAGATGATGATAATGGCACAAGTTCTGGTTCTGCCTATGTCTTTCAGCAGGACCAGGGAGGTTCAGCGAACTGGGGACAGGTAAAAAAACTTCTTCCTCCCGATGGAGCATCTTCGGATTATTTTGGCTACAGGGTTGCAATATTTGGTGACATCATTGTGATCGGCGCTTATCGAGATGATGATAAAGGCTCTAGCTCTGGCTCTGTGTATGTTTTTATGAGAGATTACGGTGGATTTAACAACTGGGGCATGGTTAAAAAGATTCTACCCAGCGACGGAGCAGCTTCGGACAATTTTGGTCGGGCACTGTACCTTGATCTTGGTGGTAATGTACTCATCGTTGGTGCCCCCGGAGACGACGATAACGGCTCCAGCTCGGGCTCCGCCTATATTTTTTATCGGGACCTTGGGGGCAGCGACAATTGGGGACTATTTCAGAAGTTAAGCGCCAGTGATGGCGCAGCAGGGGATAATTTTGGCTGGTCAGTCTCAGTTAACTTTGGGGTTGCTGCTATTGGTGCATACCTGGATGACGATTCTGGTACAGGATCTGGAGCAGCCTATATATTTGAAAGGCAGAACAGTGGGTATGAAAACTGGCTTGAGGTGCAGAAAATAACTGCAAGTGATGGTGCTGCGAGTGACAATTTTGGCGAGGCAGTTACAATTTTTGGAACTGCCCTTGCTGTTAGTGCACCTGTTGACGATGACTATGGTTCAGCTTCGGGTTCGGTCTATCTTTACAGTTTTGTCATAGATAGTGATGGTGATGGATTAAGCGATGAAATTGAAAACGAGTATTGCACATTGACCAATGATGCTGATACCGATGATGATGGCATTATTGACGGCATCGAAGACGCCAACCATAACGGTATTGTGGATGCCGGAGAACCGAATCCATGCAGTCCGGATAGTGACGCAGATGGGGTTCAGGACGGTACTGAAATTGGTCTCACTACTTCTGCTATCTCAACTGATACCGATTTGTCAGTCTTTATAGCCGATGAAGATACAGCAACTGTGACTTATCCTACAATTCCCGATACCGATGGTGATGGATTTACTGATGGTGAGGAGGATAGTAACTATAATGGGATGGTCGAGCTTGGTGAAACCGATCCAACTACTAAAATGGGTGATGTTGATGGTAACGGCATTCAGGATCTGACAGACCTTATTCTAGTACTTAAAGGAATGAGTGGTTTGGAAAATAGTGGTAGTTTTGCCGGAGATAGAAATGGTGACGGGAAAATTGGTTTGGCGGAAGCAATATATATTCTGCAGAAAGTTGTGACTGAATCTGATTAAATCTGCAATCTTGGCATTATGAAATCAGAACTGAGCATTGTATTTAACATTACCAAATCAAAGGTAAACTGTTTTGTCTTTCCCCTCGGCTGAAGGTGCTTTCCTGTTAAGTTTGAATGTGATCAAGCCCAAAAAAGTGCCAGACAAAGGAGCACTCCTGAGCCTTTAATAATTCAAAATTATTTCCAGGAAAACCAGCTGCAAATGGAGCACTTTAATTATGTTGATGACTCCAGTTATCAAATAAGAAAATTACTCCATTTTCGGCCATCGACGGCGTTGATAGTACTTTCCAATAGAAGCCCAAACCGGATTCACCAATCTCAGTTGAGACTGAGTTAATCTCTTCCAAGATGCCTAACGCTTCCGAAACCAAATCGTAGGATTTACCGAAGAAGAGATACATTGCCAAGCCTAAGGTGTGGATAAATCGTGGTCTGTCCCTGGTTTTCTTCTCATATCACTGATAAAAAATCAACCTCATTAGTTGTTCACACCATTATACTATCAACAGTTACAAGAATTGTTGAGTTTGTAAATACAAAAAAAGTAAACGAATAAAATATAAAGAATAAGGAGGAAGAAAAAGCAATATTTGCAATATGTTTTAAAAATAAAAAAAACAATACCAGTGAAACACACAACATAACTTATCTCGCAGCATAATTCCTGTAAATCTTGAGGCATATCTCCGTACAAAGTTACTCCATTTCAAGCAATAGTGATGGAAGATACTACTTTCCAATAGAAGCCCAAACCGGATTCACCAATCTCAGTTGAGACTGAGTTAGTCTCTTCCAAGATACCT
>JAAELB010000931.1 GCA_024227155.1 Desulfobulbaceae bacterium | reverse complement strand
CGTGGTCAAGTAAAATTGGACACTTTTCTTAAGCGCCTTTTTTCAGTTCCATTTGTTTCTCAAATTCCGCAGGGCTCATATACCCGAGATCACTAGTGTCCCAATGTTTAATCGAATAATTTCAACTGGATAGCGCTTTGGGCTTTATCGTTCCTGTAAGCTGATCCAGTAACAGCCTGAATTAATGGAGTTTTCTCAAATACCGTGACGCTCAGAACCTGTAGAATTGTGTAGAGATTTTCTTTAATTCCGAGCTGTTTTTTAATGATCGCGATGAGCACATAAACCGAAACCGCGATCCATATTTGCGATTTGACTGCATTCTCCGATGTTCCGTAAAATGATTTTATTCGGAGATGCTGCTTTATCCATTTGAAAAACAATTCTACCTGCCAGCGTTGTTTGTACAGATCTGCTACAATTTGAGCTGAAATTGCAAAATTGTTGGTTAAAAAATTGAAAGTTTTTCCGGTAGCTGTATCGTGGTATTTCACTCGACGCAGTGCTTGAGGGTAATCCACAGAAGTTTTTAGCCCTGTCAACATTATGGTCTGGTCGCAGATTAGCCCACCTGAGGTATCTGTTTTGTGGGAGTATCGCCGCTTGTACAGAGTATTGGATTTTGCACGAATCAGGAAAAATGCTCCAGTGTTGTGCATAGTATAAAGGCGTTTGAAATCGAGATACCCCCGATCCATTATGTAAAAAGCGCCAGGTTCTGGAATGAGGATATCGAGAACGTTGACATCGTGTACTTTGCCATCGGTAATATGAATAAATGTTGGTATATTGCCTCGTAGATCTAACAGTGTGTGTAATTTGACCGCTGCTTTGGTCTGTCGGAATGTAGCCCATGGGAACACTGACAAGCATAAGTCTATGGTTGAAGCGTCGAGTGCATAAACTGTATTGTCGAGATCGAGGCCAAGATCTTCGTTGATGTAAAGTTTGCGTGCGGTTGTTATCAACGATTGAGCAAGGTCGGCATATATCCGCCAGTCTCGAGTCTTGTTGGCATTTGCTAAGGTATTGCGGGCTATTCCGCCACGAATGCCCATATGGTAGAGTTTGTTGTGCTGTGCTCTTAGGCAAACTTCTATATCTCGCAGGCTTTCTCTGTATGTAAGTTGCGCAAATGCCATACACAGGAACTGGTCGAGACATGTGAAGTTTTTGATTTTTCGATTTCCATGGTAACGGTTTACACATTGCCTGAAGATATGCGTTGGCAAGTAATCCATGACTTGAGAAAAAATAAGTCTGCCTGTATGCATCAGTTAGATCTCCTCGCCTAAAATTTAGAAAATTTTGAGGATAATCTAATTTCAAATCGAGAACAGGCATTTTGTCGTAAATATTTTAATAAATTAATGAGTTACGCTGCCCATCGTGAAGAACGTTGGGACAGCAGTGATATGGCTATTAACAATACTCAGCTAAATGGTTATGTTTTAATGCAAGATCAACCTATTAAGGAAAAGGAAGTCTTGCTACGAAAATGCCATCAAGGTACCACTTGTGAAATGGTTGTGGGGAATTTATCTTACTGCTTCTGTCAAGGGAGGTTTTTCTGCCCTGAGATTGTCTAAACATATAGGTGTATCTTAGTTGACTGCTCGGAATGTGTTGAAAAAAATCGTACTGCAATGGCTCACAGGGATAGCATCTACCGACTTCATAATTTGATAGAATTTGATGATGCTTTATTTTGTTGGTGGCAAGCGTACCGGCAAAAGAGGTCGTGGACCAAAAGGAAAAAAGACGGTGCTTTTTGCTGTGGAACCTCGCACTAAAGGTGCAAGTTTTGTTGTGATGGAAACCGTTGACACCGTATTTAAGAAGATTGTTCGTGATTTTTTGAAATTTCACTTGAAAGATGGATAACATGTTCGAATAGATGTTTTTCCTGCTTTGAATGCAGTCGCAGAAAGCCATTTTCATGAGAAAAAAGTACACCTCCACAAGAAGCTTTCAAATGGCCTCCTCTGGTACATGTTCCTGTGAAAATAGCTGAGTTTCGTTAATAGTTGGTTTTCTCAATGGAAAATCTGCAATCAAGATTATTGATAAACACCTGGAATAAAAAAAAACGATACAGGGGTAGGCACTTTGGGGACAAAGGGTATTGTGTCGGCACAGTCATGTATCTGGGGGGGATTTGCGAACTAGCCCCTGCCGAAGCACTTTTCTCTCGTCCAGCCCATCCTTATACGGCAGCATTAATCAATGCCATCCCGCGGGCAATCCCAGGAAACAGCAGGTTGTCAGAAATCCAGGTTAACTGTGATTTCACAACAGCCACCGGTCCGTCTGATGGGTGTCGTTTCCATCGTCGCTGTCCTGGAATGAAATCTCTTTGTGCCGAACAACTGCCAACAATGTCGAAAATTGCAAACGAATATTATGTGGCATGTCATTTCCCTCTTTTTGAGGATTTGGTCAAATAAGAGGGGATCACCACTAACTCTTCCATGGATAATGAAGGGAAATTGAAAAAGCCAGTAATTCGAGATTTAAAATAGGTAGATTTGAGTGAGATTAAAACTATTTATTCCTATGAGATAAAATACGGATTGTCTACTTTCAAAGAACTTACCCTCGTTTATTGAAAAATGTACCGTTCCTCGGTATCAACACCTTAATCTCTTGAAAAAAATGGAAGGCTTTGGATTTCCCTAACAAGCTCCAATCAAATTGGCGACTGCTTGGACTTGATATGCTATTGTTAGTTTACTAGGGCGTATGTCATTGTAATGGCAGGGATTATTATGGGTAATGTTAACCATTTAATCAGACCTGCAAATTAGGGCTATTCCTGTATCTCTAAATTTGTCAATTTTACGGTCTGTCGTCAGATTTAGTCGAGACTTCATTTTTGCACCTGTCCTATCAAATTTGAGCTACTAATAGTGGGAAGTAATTTCTTTTCCTTTTTTGTAATGTTGATTAATGAATATAAACCTTTGACTTGGTAGACTTGTGGTAAACAAGATCTTTTCAGCTCTCACCTATAAATAGATACAGAATGTATAGAGTCGTAAAAGGGCATGGAAATGAATACAATATTTGAACGCATTAACTTTCTCTTTGATCCCCTGCATCATACTTGGGAGCATGAAAAGCTACACCGTAAAATTTCTCTTTTTCTGGTGATATTTTTTCTTGGTGGTTTGTTTTGTACTGAAATGAAAAGGCTTGGGGTGATGATTGAACCTTTTTCGGTGTTCATTCCCAGAAGTCATTTTTCAGTCATTGAAATCGCATTTACTGTTGTCCTTATTCTTGAAGTAATAAGTCTTATTTTCACCCTGCCATGTTCGTTTTCAAAGTCTGTTGGCAAGCAGTTTGAATTACTTGCTCTTATTCTTATGCGAAATGCATTTAAGGAGCTTGCAGATTTTGCAGAGCCTATCCGTTTTGATGGAAATGAAGAGGCAATACTCAGGATCCTTTCTGATGGCTTTGGCGCGCTTTTAATATTTTCTTTACTTGGTTTATATTATTTAATTCAGGGGAAAAAGAATGATGAAACTATGAAACCTCATGACCTGTTCAGCTTTGTTGCGGCAAAAAAAGGGTTATCATTGCTTTTGCTGGGGGCATTTGGGTTTATGGGTATTCGCAGTGTATGGTTAACGATCTCCGGGGTAACTCATACTGACTTTCTCCATGATTTTTATACATTACTTATTCTCGCTGATGTACTTATTGTCCTTCTTTCACAGTGTTTTCAACCCGGTTTTTATGCTGTTTTTCGTAACTCCGGATTTGCTCTTTCGACGTTGATTATCAGGATAGCTTTAGCTGCTCCTCCTTTTTACAATGTATTGCTTGGCTTGGCAGCAGCGGTTTTTGCTATTATCTTGAGTCTGGTTAGTAAAAAACTTTTTAAGCCAATCCAGTAAAGGCGTGAAAATTCCTGAGGTGGCAGTACAGGGGCGATATGGGAATTTATCTTGTTGTTCTCTATTCTTTGTTAGTTTATATCAAAAATCGGCCTAGGTTGGTTGGCATCAGACGTTTATAACTGTATTGTTTTATGACCTGTGAAAACGTTGAGTTAGTTTTTTAGTGAGCAGTATAAACTCTGGGAGTTTCAATGCCTGTAGGGCAATTCCGTATATAGTACCTCCACATCCGATCAGAAAGAAAACTCCACATAACTGTGTAAGTATTGAAGCATCCATCCATGGTTGAATCTGCTGATGTAAAAACATGATAACCATGCCCATAAGTAGCGCTGATCCGATTATTTTTATTAGCCCGCTGAGTAAATAGGTCAGTGGGAGTCCATCAAGTTTTTTATAAAGAATACAGCCGAGAAATAGAAAGTTGCAGCCTATGGCGCAAGAGGTTGAAAGGGCTATTCCTTTATGCTGCATTTGGTCTATTAATAGGTTGATTATAATAATATTAAGTCCTACGCCTAAAAAACTGCCAATAACCGGAAATCTCGTATTGTTTATCGCGTAAAAGACCGGTACCATAACTTTAATGGCAGAATAGGCAAAAAGACCGAGAGCGTAGAACTGGAGAGCTTCTGCTGTTTTGGAGGTATCAAAGGATGAAAAAGCTCCGTGTTCAAAAATAAGTTTAATTATTGGTTCTGCCAGTAAGATTAAACCTACAGTAGCGGGAATGGTTAGGCTGAAAACAAGTACTAATGAGGAAATAAAAGAATCTTTTAACCCTAACATGTTTTTTTGCGCAGCTTGTTTGGCTAGAATCGGCATGGCAGCAATGGAAAGAGCCACCCCGAAAAGGCCTATGGGAAGTTGTACGAGCCGAAAAGCGTAATTAAGCCATGAAACGGATCCCTCAGAACAGCTTGAGGCAAAGTTGGTGTTAATAAATATATTGAGCTGTGTTGCAGAAAGACCGATGGTGGCTGGGAGCATGAGGTAAAGGATTCTACGAAGACCAGGATCTTTGATGTTTAACCTGGGGGTAAAGGTAAAACCAGTTTTTTTGAGGGTGGGGAGTTGCATGCAGAGCTGGAGTAATCCGCCAATGAGTGTCCCCCAGGCCATTCCGGTAATGGCAGGTAGGTCGAAATGGGGAAAAATTAAAGCTAAGGAAACTCCGCCGATAATTGACCCAAGGTTAAAGAAACTTGAGGCCATTGCCGGAACGAAAAATTTACCCTTAGTATTTAACATCCCCATAACTACTGCTGAAAGAGAAACTAGGGTAAGGAAGGGAAACATGATTTTGGTTAGTCCAGTTGTTAATTCGGTTTTACCTTCAACCATTTGGAAGTCAGGAGCAAGCAGATTAACTATCGGTCCCGCAAAGTAAATGCCGACAAGAGTAATAATGCTCAATAAGACAGCAAAAAAGATTAACACTGTAGATGCTAGTTCCCAGGTGGCTTTTGATCCCTTGTTCGTATCATAATCGGAAAAGACAGTTACAAAAGCAGCAGACAGCGCACCTTCACCAAAAAGATCTCGTAATAGGTTTGGTATACGAAAGGCGACTACAAAAGCGTCGTAGGCATAGCCTGCCCCGAAAAAACCGGCAAATAACTGTTCACGTATAAGACCCAGTACCCTGCTGCACATGACAGCACCACTCACCGCTCCGGCCGAACGGGCTATCTTCCCTGTAGAACTGGATGGCTGGTTGTTTTTGTTATCATTTTTCATCGATAGGAGGTCTGGATGTTATCTCTTGACTTTGCCGGATTATTTTGAATATATATTAATTTTATTTTCTGGGATAGATGGTTACCACTCCTAACTGGAAAGAGGAAGTTTTTTTAGAGGGCCAGCCAGAGGAAGTAGCGTCTATATTAACATTCAACACATACCCGTTTCACCGGAGGTATTCATGCAGGACGTTCAACAAATCAGGAATGCAGTAATTCTCGGACATGGTAATAGTGGCAAGACAACACTTGCTGAGGCACTACTTTTTACTGCCGGCTCGGTGAAACGTTTTGGGAAGGTGGATGAAGGCAATACTTCAATGGATTTTGAGCCTGAAGAAATTGCTCGCCAGGTTACGATGAGTACTGGTTTCAACCATTTTACATGGAAGAAAAATGAAGTTTTCCTCATGGATACTCCAGGCGATGACAACTTTGTTAATGAAACAAGGTTTGCAACCCAGGTAGCTGATAGTGCAATTTTAACTGTTGGAGCAGTACTTAGTGTACGTCCGCAGACAGAAAGATTTGTCGATATGGTTCTTGAAAAAGAGCTTCCTTGCTTGATCTGTGTAACCAAGATGGATCGTGAACGTGCCAATTTTTCTAAAACTGTTAAAGATATTCGCCAAGCTTTTTCTTTAAACCCTGTAGTTATTTCTCTACCGATTGGTGCAGAAGATGATTTTCAGGGAGTTGTAGATATTGTTGCCAACAAAGCGCTATTTTTTGACGATAAAGGTGGAGTAAAAGAAGGTGATGTACCTGCTGACATGGTCGAAGAAGTCGAAGTGCTCAGAGAAAATATGGTTGAGTATATCGCTGAGACAGACGATGATTTGCTTGAAAAATTCCTGGAAGAAGGTGAACTGACAGATGAAGATATTATAGCTGGCCTTGCTAACGCGGTTCAGAGTGCTCAAATTGCACCCGTTTGTGCCTGTGCTTCTTTATTGAATAAAGGAACAAGTGTGCTTTTGAATGCAATCGTTGATTTGCTGCCATCGCCAGATAAACGTCCTGCTGTTGTGGGTATTAATCCTAAAAATGAAGAAGTTGTTGAAAGAAGTAGCTCTGTGGATGCTCCTTTCTCTGGGCTTGTTTTCAAAACAATGGCAGATCCTTTTGCCGGCCGTTTAACAATTTTTAAAGTTATTTCAGGAACACTCGACGGTGACAATTTTTACAATGCTAATAAGGAAACAAGCGAGCGGTTTGGTCAGCTTTACTTGTTGGAAGGAAAAGAACAGAAACCGGTAGATCAGGCTATTGCCGGTATGGTTGTAGCAGTTGCCAAATTAAAAGAAACGACGACAGGAGATACGCTCTGTGCTGAAAACGAGCCTGTCCTTTTCGATAGTGCAGAGCCGTATCCTACAGTTATTGCTTATGCGATAAGTGCAAAAAAGGGTGATGAGGAAAAACTTTTTGCTTCAATAACTAAGTTGCTAGATGAAGACTTAACTTTGAAACTTATCCGTGAACAGCAAACCCATGAAGTACTTATCTCAGGTGTTGGGCAAATACATTTGGAAATGGTCGGAGAGAAATTGAAGCGTAAGTTCAGTGTTGAGATGGACCTACGTACACCTAAAGTACCATACAGAGAAACCATTAAAGGCAGTACAACGGTTCAAGGGAAACATAAGAAACAGTCTGGTGGTCGTGGACAGTTTGGTGATTGTACCGTAGAGTTATCGCCACTTGCTCGTGGTGAAGTGTTTGAATTTACGGATTCCATCGTTGGTGGTGTAATTCCACAGCAGTATAGACCAGCTGTGGAAAAAGGAATTTTGGAGGCAATGGAGAAAGGTGTTGTTGCTGGCTACCCTTTTGTTGATGTGAAAATAAATCTGATTGATGGTTCTTATCATAACGTCGATTCATCTGAAATGGCTTTTAAAATCGCTGGTTCCTTAGCTTTTAAAAAAGGTGTAATGGACGCGCAACCAGTTCTTCTTGAACCCATTATGGAAATGGAGGTAAGGGTACATAAGGACTTTATCGGTGATGTAATGGGGGATTTGAATAGTCGTCGTGGTAAAGTACTTGGTATGGATTCTTCTGATAAATATGAGATTGTTAATGCCCATGTACCGCAATCTGAAATTCTTCTGTATGCTCTTCATCTAACATCAATGACCGGTGGTCAGGGTACGTTTGTTTCAAGTTTCTCACATTATGAAGAAGTTCCAGCAAGTATTACTGAAAAGATTATCGAAAAATTTAAGAAGGACAACGAGTAAACATCGTGAGCGCTCAACCTCGTAGTTATACGTGTGGGATTTTAACCCTTAGTGATAAAGGATCACGGGGGGAGAGGGAAGATACCAGCGGAGCATTGCTAAAAGAAAAGCTATCAGAAGCTGGCTTCACGGTCTCTGAGTATCTTATTCTGCCTGATCGACGTGAGGAAATAGAAACAAAACTCATTGATTGGGCAGATCTTAAGAAACTCGACTTGATCGTTACTACGGGTGGCACAGGAGTGTCACCCAGCGATCAAACTCCTGAGGCAACCCGTGCTGTTATAGATATTGAAATTCCTGGTTTGGCTGAGGCTATGCGCATGGCTAGTCTGCAAAAAACAGTACAGGCTGTATGGTCACGGGGAATTGCCGGAATTAGAAAACAGAGTTTGATTCTTAATTTGCCAGGAAGTAGAAAAGCTGCTGGGGAAAATTTGGAGGTGGTTCTTTCGTCCCTTATGCACGGTATTTATAAACTACAGGGAGGCCAAGCTGATTGCGGTGAGGGGAATACCCCTCACCGATGATATACATGCCTAAACCAGTGGTGATTACTTAGCTGGATTCATTATAATTTCCTTGCCTGCCGATTCTTTGGCTGCTACTACTTCTCCTATGAGATAAGGCTGTTCGCCCAAGGCCTTGAATTGGTGTAGTAGGTCTTCTACGTTTCCTTCATCCACGATCGCCAGCATTCCAATTCCCATATTGAATGTTTTATACATTTCATCTATGTGAATATCTCCTTTTGATTGCAGGAACTCAAAGACTGGGAGGACAGGCCAGCTTCCTTCAGTTAAATGGGCGTTGCATCCTGCCGGCAAAATACGAGGAATATTCTCAATAAATCCGCCGCCAGTGTTATGGACAAGACCATTGATCGAATATCTACGCAAAATAGTTATGATACTTTCAACATAAATTCGGGTTGGGCGGAGTAACTCTTCACCGACGGTACAGTCAAGCTCTTCAACAAAATCTTCGACTCCAAGTCCCAGCTCTTCAAAAAAGATTTTTCTGACAAGTGAATAGCCGTTTGAGTGAACTCCTGATGAGGCTAGGCCTATAATTTTATCACCAACTCGTATATCACTGCCGTCAATAATACTATTTCTATCACCAATGCCGACTACAAAACCGGCGAGGTCGTAGTCTTTAGGCTGGTAAAGTCCTGGCATTTCTGCTGTTTCCCCGCCAATAAGGGAGCATTGTGCAATTTTGCATCCTTTTGCGATTCCTTTCACAACCTCTGTTGCAACCTCAATGTCCAATTTGCTGACAGAGAAGTAATCGAGGAAGAATAAAGGTTTGGCACCGCTTACAATCACATCGTTTACACACATGGCAACCAGATCAATGCCAATGGTGTCATGTTTGTTGCACATCTTGGCAATGTTTAGTTTCGTGCCAACGCCGTCTGTGGAGGCAATGAGTACCGGGTCTTTGTAATCTTCATTGCCGATGGCAAAAAGTCCGGAGAAACCACCGATATCACTAAGTACTCCTCTACGATGGGTACTTGAAACGATATCTTTTATATTAGATACGAACTGGTTGCCTTTATCAATATCTACGCCAGCGTCAGCGTATTTCGAAGTAGATTGTGTCATAAAAAATGTTAACGGGGATAGTTATATTTTGTTGTTAGGGGGACAGGAGTGTCAACTCGTTGGTTAATACCTAAGATAGTACTGATACCAATAAGTTACTTTTTTTTATTGAGCATTGTCAATATCTTTGTGTCGGTTGCATGCTTTGTTTCTTTCTGTTATTGAAGAAGGATGAAAATATTAATTACATTAATTGGTTTAGTCTTTGTTCTGGAAGGGCTACCATATGTGGTTTCACCTGAGGGAATGCAGCGATGGCTACGTCAGCTGTTAGAGATGAAACCTGAACAATTAAGGGCTGTTGGCGCTATAGCAATGGCAGCCGGTTTCCTCCTCGTTTTTATTGGTCAGAAAAGCGGACTGTTTTCCTGACAGCTTCCATGATGTAATCTTTGTATTAAAGTCTTTTAGTTCTTTTTTTTTGATTTGACTTTTTAGTTGTCCCTTCATTAAATTATGACATTTTGTTCGGGTTGAAAGTTTTATCTTCTTCAATCCTTTTTAGCCACACTTCAGCTGATAGTTTTCAGTTGCCAGTTTAGGTTTTTTGTTATCTGTAACCGGTTGTTTTTTTCCGGTGTACTGTATATCCCCTTTTGCGAAACGAGGTACAGGGTATGGAAAAAACCCCTAAAAGAGAAATGGTTGGGCTCGAAGGAAAAGTACTTCGTGATACTCTTCGTCGTTTGCATCGTCGTGGTGCTGTTGAAAATATTCGTAAGCTCATTTTGAAAACCCATCCTGCCGATCTTGCATGGGTTTTTCGTACACTTAGTATTACCGAGCAAAAAGATATATTTGAAATACTTGCTCAGACAGAATTAATAGCTTCTTTTCTTAGCGAGCTTGATGAACCGATAATGCTTGAGCTTGTAGAGGGCTTGTCTGCTCAGTTTATGGCAGAAATAGTTACTGAAATGGCTTCAGATGATGCAGCTGATTTACTTGAGGCATTGCCCAATGAGTCGGCAGTTGAAATTCAAACCCATATGGATCTTCAAGATCGTTATGAAGTAGAAGAATTACTCAAATACGATCCATCGACAGCAGGCGGTATTATGTCGCCAGATTTCATGTACCTTGATGAAAACCTCACCGTGGCTGAGGCCATTGCAAAGGTACAGAGGAGAAGTGAAGATAAAGAGATGGTCTTTTACCTGTATATTACCCATGGCGACGGGCAACTTACAGGTGTTTTATCGTTGCGTGAGCTTATCCTGCATACTAACCATCGGAAGCTGAAAAATATAATGAACACCAATGTTATCTCGGTGACGACAGACACTGATCAGGAAGCAGTGGCACATATAGTTTCTCAGTATAACATGCTGGCAGTACCAGTTGTAGATGCGACTTTCAGGATGGTGGGTATTGTTACAGTTGATGATGTTATAGATGTATTAAGAGAGGAAGCAACAGAGGACTTTATGCAGATGGCTGGTGCCGGACGCGATCAGGAAATCCTCTTAAAGCCGCTTCATCAGAAAATTTTGATTCGTGCGCCCTGGCTATTGGCATCATGGGTTGGTGGAGTTGGGGCGATGTACATGATTACCTCCTTTGAAACTGTCTTGCTTCAGGTCGTTGCTCTTGCTGCTTTTATTCCCATTATTGCCGGTATGGGCGGAAATATTGCTACCCAGTCAAGCACTATTATAGTTCGGGGACTAGCAACTGGACGGGTTGATCCGCATCATTTTTTACAGATAGTATTAAAAGAATCAGTAGTAGGTATTGTCTTAGGAATCATTTTTGGCCTTTTACTTGGAGTGATCTCTTTTTTTACTTACTCAGAGCCGGTACGTCTGGGACTGGTTGTTGGGATTTCAGTTTTTGCCGTAATGGCAATGGCTGCAATGGTTGGTTCTTTTGTTCCTCTTGTTTTGAAGCGGCTTAATATTGATGCTGCTGTCGCGACCGGTCCTTTTATAACCACAGCCGTTGATATCCTTGGTATTGGTCTTTACTTCCTCGTTGCCCAAAAACTTCTTGGGCTGTAATTTTTATTATGAAAAATCACAATGTAAGGGAAAAAAGAATTTGGACAGCAGTTATTGTTGGAGTTGTAGCCTGGCTATTATTCCAGACTTTACAGCCTAGTTTGCGTGACCCGGAAGCCCTGCCTCGTTCTATAGATGCCAGGGGGGATCTTGCAGCAGATGAAAAAACCACCATTGATATTTTCAGAAGTGCTGCGCCTTCAGTTGTTTATATTACCAGCATTACTGTAAGACAAAATATTTTTAATCTTAACATCTATGAAATTCCCCAAGGTACAGGATCTGGTTTCATCTGGGATGGCAGCGGTCGTATCGTTACCAATTATCATGTTATCTCAGATGCCAATAGGATTGAAGTGACCTTAGCTGATCATACAACATGGAAAGGAGTCCTTGTTGGGGCAGCACCAGACAAAGATCTGGCTGTTCTACAGATATCTGCTCCTGCTTCTAAATTACAACCAATATCATTAGGTGAATCTTCGGATTTATTGGTTGGACAAAAAGTTTTTGCTATTGGTAATCCATTTGGGCTTGACCAGACCTTGACTACCGGAATCGTAAGTGCCATTGGTCGTGAAATTAAAGCGATAACCGGCAGGACTATTCATAATGTTATTCAGACTGATGCTGCCATTAACCCCGGTAACTCCGGGGGGCCTCTTTTGGATAGTGCAGGCAGGCTGATCGGTGTTAACACCGCAATTTATAGTCCTTCCGGGGCAAGTTCTGGGATCGGCTTTGCAGTTCCTGTCGGTGAAGTTAACAGGGTCGTACCGCAGATAATAAGGCATGGGAAAATAATAAAACCAGGGTTGGGGATTACTCTTGCTAATAACCGTTTAATGAGAGAGCTTGATATTGAAGGAGTTCTGGTGCTGCAGGTTATACCAGGATCCAGTGCAGCTAAAGCCGGCCTGCATGGGACCAAACAGGTTCGTGGAGGTTTTATTCTGGGGGATATTATTCAAGCTGTAAACGGTAGTAGTGTTACGAGTTATGACTCACTACGAAATGAACTGGAAAAATATCAAATTGGTGATTCTGTTGAACTACGCCTCGTTAGAGAAAATGGTGTTGTTTCCGTCGCAGTAACCCTTGAACCATCTGAATGAAATAATAGGGTTGATATCAAGTTATGAGTGAACTCCTTTTCTTTTTTGGACCTCTAAAAAAACGTCCTATTAGCCATCCGAGAAGCAGAACGCCACTGCCGGATAGGAACCATTTTACGGATTCATTTTTCCTGAGTACTGAGTTATCCATTTGCAAGTCACTGTTTTCTTTTTTTAACTGTTCTATTCCTTTTATTGCTGCAGTGAGTGCTGTTTTTGTTTGGATAACGTCTTGAGTATCATTTTTAAGAGTTTTGTATTTATCAGAGACTTCAATTTTTTCAGCTATACAGGCGGAAAGTTCTTGTGCTGTATTTCCCTGTACAGATGTTAGTTCATTAAGTTGATTTTGCAGTAATGAGGTCTTTACAAGTAGTTCTTCCTTATCTTCTGAAAGTTGCTGGACTTGTTGGGTAAGCGGCGGTGTCTCTTTGAGGTATCTTTTAAGCATCCACCCTTTTTTTCCATTTTGTAGCTTTATGTTAGCCCAGCCCTTTTCTTCTCCAAGTAGTTCAACGGCAGTTCCGTTCTGGATAATTGAAATAATTTTGTAATCGGTTCCCTGGCCTCTTCGTACTGGTATTTCTGAAGAAGGCTTTACGTATAGGGTTTGTGAACATACAGTGCCTGTAAAAAAGACAACACCGAGTATCTGAATTATGGATGTTAAATATTTCATTACTTTTGGAAGCTTTAGTTTTTAAGAAAAATTAATTTAATCAGGAGTATACAGAAGAGGTACGCCAACGGCAATGTTTTAGACAGTTTCTCGGTAAATATTATCAAATGATATCTTAACCGGTCGGCTCAATTTGAGTGAGTCTGTGAGGGTATGAAATCAGTTTGTTACTATTTTTTTGGCTGTAGGTCATTGTTTTCTGATAACGTTGGCTTGGTTAGTCGGGCCAACTCACGCATATTCATGTTTTTATCTGATTCATCTACAATTTCTCGTCCTAGAATTTCTTCTATAATATCTTCAAGGCTGATAACACCTGTGACGCTGCCATACTCGTCAACAACAACCATCAAGTGTTGGTGATTTTCAAAAAATTGTATGAATACTCGGTCCAATGGCGCTGTTTCAGGGACAAAATGTACTGGCCGTATCATCTCAGATAGCTGAAGGCCCTCTTTATCGAGGGCGGCGGCAAGAAAAACGTCCTGACTAAGAATCATACCGACAATATTGTCTTGGTCATCTTTATATATTGGAACTCTGCTGTGCATTCTCCATTTTTCTTCTTCCTGAGAGGTTTGATGGATAGTTTGATCCTGGTCTGCAGAAAAGGTTACTGTACGCGGTGTCATTACTTTGCGAACTGATTTTTTACCAAGCTGAAGAATGTTGCCTATAATTACCTCTTGATCAGCTTTAATTTCACCCGATTTTCTACTTAGACTGGCAATTGTTTTCAGTTCGTCGGCCGATACCTGCTGGTTTGTATTATTGTTGGGGACTAGACGGATTACAACTCGGCATAACCATATTATGGGTTTAAGAAAGAAAATCATCCACTTCAGGGGGAAAACTATGGATGGAGCTATTTGTCTTGAATAAACAACGCCAATGGTTTTGGGAAGGATTTCTGAAAAAAGTAGGATAGAGAGGGTGAAAAGAATAGAAAACCAGACGAGTGATCCCTGTCCAAAAACTGTAACAGCTGCTGCGCCTGCAACCGATGCACCTATTGTATTGGCAATGGTGTTAAGGGTGAGTATTGCTGTAATCGGTTGCTCTATGTTTTCCTTGAGTTTGTTCATCTCTTTTGACTGGCGAGGATATTTTTCAGCCATTAATTCAACTTGAGAAATTGAGATAGAATAGAGAACCGCTTCGAAAACGCTGCAAAGTGCCGAGATAAATATCGCGCAGCTTATTGATATGACGAGTATAGTAACCATCGTAAGCCCCTTTTATTGGTCAAAAGTCGGTTTATTTTAGCTGAAAATAATTGTTTTGCCAATTGAGGCTGGAAAAACTATGTATAGTAATACCATTATATTGTATTCTTAAGGTTGTTTTAAACAATTGTAAAATAGAGTTTCATTTAAAATCATTACCTCACCCAGCTTTGTTATTATATTTAAATTTAATCATCAACGACAATCGGGTGAAATGAAACTCCTGTTAATTAAAAAATCAGTTCGTTACTCTAGGAGGTTGTCCGAGAATGTTATTTGTGCCCGACTCGGCGTCATACTCAAAAAATAATGCTCGGAATATCGAATATATGCCTGCGCTTATTTTTTGAGCGATCCTTGATTCGAACAAAAATCCCTATTCTCGGACAGCCTCCTAGCTGTATCCCCAGCAATAAAAAGAAAAGGTTTACAAAGGATGATTAAACTTACTAGTAAAAAACCTGAAGATTTTACCGGTGATATGCTTGCATATCTGGTTGAAGAAGATAATGAAAATCTAGCAGGTGGAGCTGACAGTCTTGCTAGTAAAATTTTATACGGTATAAAAGAACAGGGCGATTTTAATGGAAAAAGTGAAGAAACTTTTCTTTTTTACCCCGGATTGATTGCCTCTGAAGATAAGCAACAGATTAAGGCTAAACGAATATTGTTTGTAGGGTTAGGGCAACAGGATGATGATGTTGCAGCACGAATGGAGCAGCTACGTATCGCAGGTGGAATCATCGCTCAGCAGGCAGGAAAGGTTAAATCAGAGGAAGTGTTAGTTGTTCTTCCTAAAAACATTATTCTATCAGCTTCTGAAATATCAGAAAGTCTTACCGAAGGCTTACTTTTAGGGAATTATAAATTTACAGAATATAAGAGTGAGCCAAAAGAAAAAGAGAAGAAAAAGCTTGTTACTACATTTTACCTCAATGATGGAAGCCTTTCAGCGACAGCTGTTCGTCGGGGAATGAATAGGGGCAAATTTTCATCAGAGGCAGCATGTTCGGCTAGAGATATGGCTAATCATCCTGGTAATGCCTGGACAGCTAATGATTTTGCCGAATATGCTAAAAAGATTACTAAAAAGAATCGGCTGAAATGTAAAATTCTAGAAAAGGCCGCTATGAAAAAGCTTGGGATGGGCGGCATTTTAGGGGTTAATCAAGGTTCATCTCTTCCTCCTAAAATGGTAATTCTTGAATATATAACAAATAAGAAAAATCCGACGGTTCTATTGGTAGGAAAAGGTCTGACATTTGATTCAGGCGGTATAAGTCTTAAACCTGCTGCAGGTATGGAGGCAATGAAATATGATATGTGCGGTGGTGCTGCCGTTCTTGCTGCTATGCAGGCTGTGGGCCAAGAAGAACCTGTCGGTGTGAATGTAATAGGTATTATCCCAACAACAGATAATATGTCTGGTAGCAATGCTCTTAAACCGGGTGATGTTATAACCCATTATGGTGGTAAAACTTCAGAAATTATTAATACAGATGCTGAAGGTCGTTTAATTCTGGCCGATGCCCTTGCTTATGGCATAGAAATGTTTTCTCCGGAAGCTGTTGTTGATCTTGCAACGTTAACAGGCGCGGTAATTGTTGGTCTGGGGCATCATCGGACGGGACTTATTTCAAACAATGATATCTTAGTAGATAGAATGATTGATGCTGGAGATCGCGCCGGAGAACCTCTCTGGAGGCTTCCCATTGGTAAGGAATACAGAAAACAAATTGATTCGACTATTGCAGATATTAAAAATACTGGTGGGAAAAGTGCGGGAACAATTACAGCCGCTTGTTATCTTCAGGAATTTGTTGGTGATGTGCCATGGGCCCATCTTGATATTGCCGGTACTGCTTGGGACTTTACAGAAAAAACATATATTCCTAAAGGCCCGTCTGGTACAGGGGTAAGAACATTACTTAATTTAGTACGTAGCTGGAAAACTCTACCGATGGATAATAAGGCATAATTTAATAAGTTTATACCTGATAAAAAAAATCTGAGTCAGGAGGTTAAATGTTAGTGAAAAGAAAAGGAATTACCGTTTCAAGGCTGATCATGGATGACCAGTTGCTTCATCCCGGTGCAACTGGCGAGCTGACAGGTTTGCTCAATGATCTTGTTGTTGCGGGAAAAATTATTAGTGCCGAGGTTAATATGGCAGGTCTTGCTGATATTCTTGGCCAGTCTGGTAAAACCAACATTCAAGGCGAGACCGTCCAGAAACTAGATGTTTTTGCTAATCAGACTATAAAAAGAAGGATGGAGCAGTGTGGGTATGTCTGTGTCATGGCATCAGAGGAGGAGGATGAAGTCATTCCCGTTCTTGAAGGTTATGAAGGAGAATATACCATAGCTTTTGATCCCCTGGACGGGTCTTCAAATATAGATGTAAATGTCAGTATCGGAACAATCTTTTCAATACATAAAAGAGTAAGTGAGCCGGGTTATGCAGGTGAAGAAGACCTTCTACAAAAAGGTACGGAGCAAGTAGCCGCCGGCTATATCATATACGGTTCATCAACTGTTATGGTCTATACAACTGGTTCAGGGGTGCATGGGTTTACCCTGGATCCGAGTGTCGGTGAATTTTTTCTTAGTCATCCTAATATAACCATTCCTGAGATTTGCCCATATTATAGTGTAAATGAGGCCTATAGCGAACACTGGTTTGATTCTACCCGCAATTTTATTGCCCATTTGAAAAAAGAAGAAGATGGAAGGGGATATAGTTTGCGCTATATAGGTTCCCTGGTAGCAGATTTTCACCGCAATCTTGTAAAAGGTGGCATCTTTCTTTATCCGCGTGATAAAAAAAGTCCGGAGAAATCAGAGGGTAAATTACGTTTGCTCTATGAAGCTGCACCAATGGCGATGATTGTTGAGCAGGCAGGAGGTCGGGCAATTACCGATGATGGCAGACGTATTCTTGATATTAAACCAACTTCTTTACACCAGCGGGTGCCACTTATCATTGGTTCTAAAAAAGAGGTTGATTTAGCGGAAAGATTCTTTAGTTCATCCAGTGAATAAATCCTTGCTTTTAATACCTAAAATATGGCATCTTTCTAAGATCCATTTTGGGAAGTTTAATTAATTTATTCGGGTTTTTAGTAATCACAAACAGGAGGAGAGAATGAAAAAAAACGGTATTAAGCTGTTGTCTATTTTATTCGTAGTGACTATTGCCTTTTGGGGCGTAGGTTGTCAGGAGCAAAAAGAAGCTCCTAAGCCAGAAGAAAAAGCCGCAGCACCTGAAAAAATGGTTAAGTGGAAATTAGCAATGACATGGTCGTCAACCTTGACACCTCTTGCGTCGCCTCCTTTGAAACTTGCAAAAGTGCTTGAAGAAATGAGCGGTGGGAAATTTACCATCCGTGTAGAAGGTTCTGAAAAGCATAAGGCAGCCCTTGGTATTCTTGATATGGTTAAGGGCGGGCAGTATGAAATTGGCCATAGTGCATCTTACTATTGGAAAGGTAAAGATATGGCCATGGTCTTCTTTACTTCTGTTCCTTTTGGTATGACTGCCGCAGAACAGTATGCCTGGTTCTATTATGGTGGTGGTATGGAACTTATGGATGAAGCCTATGATAAATATGGTGTTATCAGCCTTCCTGGTGGAAACACAGGAGTGCAGATGGGTGGTTGGTTCAAGAAAGAAATTAACTCACTGGCTGATTTGGAAGGTTTGAAGATGCGTATTCCAGGCCTGGCTGGAGAAGTTTTTGCCAAGCTTGGTGTAAATGTTACCAATATTCCTCCAGGAGAACTTTACACATCTCTTGATCGTGGAACCATTGATGCTCTTGAATGGGTTGGTCCAGCTATGGACATCAAAATGGGATTCCATAAAATTGCACCGTATTATTACACTGGTTGGCACGAGCCAGCATCTGAAATGCAGTTTTTGATTAACCAGGAAGCTTATGATGCATTGACACCTGAGTTTAAAGCAATGCTGGATACAGCCATCAAAGCTGTTACTGCGGAAATGTATACGGAAAACTTTGCTGGCAGTGTTGATGCGTGGGCGCAGATGAAAACTGAATTTCCTGATATTAAAGTGAAAACTTTTCCAAAACCGGTTCTTAAGGCAATGAAAGCTGCTGCTGATGAAACCTATGACGGATATGCCGCCCAAGATCCGATGTTTAAAAAAGTTCTTGATTCTCAGCGTTCTTATATGGAAAAAGCTAGAGTTTGGACAGTAATTTCAGAATATAACTATGTGAAAACCAGTATTGAAATGGACGAATAAATACCATTGAAGTATTGAGTTATTTTTCCGCCCTGCTGTGTAATACATGGCAGGGCGGTTTTGTATAGATATGAGAAAAATTGATATGCTGGAAAAAACTGAAAATTTTATTGGCCGTGTTGTTGATAAAGTCGGTATTCTGTTGGCAATTCTTTTACTGCTTATGGTTTTGAACGTTGCCTATGATGTAATGATGCGATATGCATTTCGGGCTAGTTCTGTTGGCATGCAGGAAATGGAGTGGCATCTTTTTGCGATTATTATTCTTTTTGGCGTAGGAGTTGCCTTGCAGCATGAAGGACATGTGCGCGTAGATTTCCTATATGATCGTTTAACGCGAAAAAAACGAGCGGTAATTAATATTGTCGGGACCATTTTTTTACTCCTGCCTTTAGCCTTGTTGATCTTGTTTGGGTCAATTGATTTTGTCATGGATGCATATAATTCCGGAGAAATATCAGAAGATCCGGGAGGCCTCTCTTATCGATGGGTCATTAAATCAATGATACCTCTCTCTTTTGCTTTTCTGCTTTTTTCAGCATTTGGATATATTTTAAAAAATATCGCACAGTATAGGAGTTGCAAATGACCGGTATAATAATGTTTTTTGCAGCTCTTGTCTTGCTTGTTGTCGGTTATCCCGTCGCCTTTACTTTTGGCGCTGTAGCCATGTTATTTGGTGCT
>JAAELB010000930.1 GCA_024227155.1 Desulfobulbaceae bacterium | reverse complement strand
TGTTTAAAATATGACCTATAAAGGGATATTTATATGAACTATATGGCAAACTTGGCTTTTGTCAAAATATCAATTAAATTTTCAACAATCCTACAGTGTTGACAATAGTAATAGTGTAACTAGTTATCTATCTTTCCCACCGTTTTGAAATTAGATGTATAATCAATTATCTACGGTTTAGTTCTTCATATTTACATTTTAGTGCCCATTTAGATGGTAAAGATTTTACATGAATCTTATTTTAAGGTCTATTGCATAGTAGGTACTAACATCAATGAAACCTCTTTAAAAACAACAACTAAGTTTCGCAACACTTTATTGACTTGTATTAGTTGAGAAGACCTATGGTTAACATGCTCATTTATGAAATATTTCATGTGATTCAAAGGGTCAGACTAGAACATCCTTTTAAAGAATGTCGATCCTGGTAAAGTATCTTTTCCTTACAACACTGTGAGAATCAACAGTTACTTTGATTCCAAATGTTTGTCTTAAAATATCAAATCTACAAATATTGGTAGAGG
>JAAELB010000929.1 GCA_024227155.1 Desulfobulbaceae bacterium | reverse complement strand
CGGGCCAATCAGATACCGATACAGCGGGAAGGAAGCAACGGCTGATAGTCCATTCAATCACGTTGTACATGTCAGAGCTACTGGTTTTCAAAATGAAATTATAAGCAAACAGCCGGCTCTCTATGAGATATATCGAGATCTAGTCACCAACTCAGAAAGGAACGCATTGATTTGTGACGACCTTCTCAAGTCCTTAAAAGACAATCGCTCGCCTTTATTGCTCACAGAGAGAACTGAGCACCTTCACATTATTGCTGATCTACTAGCGGACAAGGTAAAGAACATCATCATCCTCAAAGGCGGAATGGGCAAGAAACAGCGAGATAACACTGATGAACAATTAAAAAATATTGGTAAAAACGAAGAACGTCTCATCCTCGCTACGGGAAGATATATCGGAGAGGGGTTCGATGATGCCAGGCTGGACACCTTGTTTTTAGCACTTCCTATTTCATGGAAAGGAACGATTCAGCAATATGCAGGAAGACTGCACCGCCAATATGATGGTAAAAAGGAAGTCCGTATTTATGATTACCTTGACGATTCCGTACCCATGTTAGCGAAAATGTATAAGAGAAGGCTACGTGGCTATAAAGCCATTGGATATGAAATCATGGAACTTGAAACAATCCCTTAAAAAAAATACGGAGTCAGACCTCCTGCCCCTGCAACGGGTAGGCAGGAGGTCTTAATCAACAGAACTTGTGAACAAACAACCTTGATTACATATTGGTATTACAAGCAATAAACTACCAGCAGAACAAACTTCGCTAAGCGACACCCTGCCCCTAATCCCTATAAAAAAGAAAAAGCCGAACAGCATGTAACTGTCCGGCTTCTTTACTTATAAATGGTCGGGGCGGTAGGATTCG
>JAAELB010000928.1 GCA_024227155.1 Desulfobulbaceae bacterium | reverse complement strand
GAAGCCATATTTGATAAACTCTTTTACTTCCTGCAAAGAAAAGGACAGCGTATCAACCTTTTCCTTGAAATAATCACCAAGTTTCTGATCCGGTATCCATGAGCTTGTTTTTCCATTTTCGGAAAAATAATGCTTTGTGCCATTATGTTGTGTTGACAGTTATGTTGTGGCGAGCACCTAACCTGTTAATTTTTCGACACCTCTCCCATGGTAGCACAACATAATAAAACGGCTTTTTATTATATTCTCACCTTTTCCTTTTTCATTCTTTTTAAATATCCATCTGTCAATCAACACTAATTTATCCTAAAATATAGATAGGCGTATCTTTGAGGATACCTCATCCAGGTTAGTTGTCATTCCACAGTTTTGTTCCCGGCGTGGAACCATATCTATTACTCCCAACTGTTTCTTCTTTTATTTCCGATAAAGTCTACTCAAGCCTACATCAACCGCCAAAGACTTCTCGCTCTCCTCCTGCCATATACAACAGCTTTTCATAAACGATAATCATGGAACGTTAGTGTAAGTATTTTCAATTATGGAGGAGGATATGTTTGAGAAATTATACCAGAATCAAGATGTAATAAATCGCCACAATAGTGCTCCATACTCAGTTGAGCGTGAATGGTATTTGGCATGTTGTGAACAGGAAGGCTACGCACAAGCCACACTTATAATGATCGCGAACGAACTTCTATGGTCAGCTCAAAAAATCAATATTGACCTTGGCGCCAAGATACCCATTGAGCATATCCAAAGGGCTGCCAATGACTGGAGTGATCGAGAACGTTGCTGTCATCATTCCCTCAACACCCGGTGGACCAGTGATCGTTTTATTCGAACAACTAAGCAATGGCTCCGCTTTCTTGGACTCTTCGAAGAACCTGTAACACAGCCGGTTCCTTTTTCTGAATTGGTAAATGATTTCACTGGGTGGATGACCAGGGAACGTGGATTAGCCCCATCTACTATCAATGTTTGGAGCAGGTATATTAAACAGTTTCTTGGTTGGTACAAAGAGCAGGGGCGATCAATTGGAGCAATTGATATTGCTGACGTGGACACCTACCTGGCACTTGGCGGTAAAAATGGG
>JAAELB010000927.1 GCA_024227155.1 Desulfobulbaceae bacterium | reverse complement strand
TTGATGTGCAACGAACTGGTTTAGGGAAATTGTCGTTGCCTGAGCAACAAGCGGCTGTAAAAAAACAGAGCAAGCGACAAGTAATGAGACAATAAGCTTTCTCATGTAAGACCCTCGCTGTTAATTTATTGATATAGAAACCGTAACCTCAGGAGTAAGTCACTCACCCGACAAGTCGGAAACTTTTTTAGTATCACTGGATAAGTGCCTTCACGAAATTCATTCATAAAAAACAACAGATAAGCGTAGACTTCGAATGAATTTCTAAGGCACTAACTAACCGTCTCTATAATAGGATATGGTTCAATATTTACCGATTCACAAAAGATCTAGCCGATAATCGATTGAAGGTCAACGATGCTTTTATATTAAAAACTATCCTTTTGCTCACGCAGGGCTGCAAAAATGGTTTGGGGTGACTGACCATCTACATAAAGCCTCTCTTCTACATTTTTCTTCACCTGTGGTGTAGAACAGCGGAGGAAAGGATTAGTTTCAAGCTCTTCTTCAAGCGTAGATGGTGTTGTGAATTCATTTTTCTCCCTGAGTGCAGTGGAATGTTCCACTCTTTTTTGGATTCTGCTATTTTCCGGCTCGACAAACTGAGCAAACTTGAGATTCTGGAGGGTATATTCGTGTCCGAAATAGAGATGTGTTGAGCCAGCCATTCCAGTGATAAGATTGGCTAGAGATCCATGCATCTGGGCGGGACTCCCTTCAAAGAGCCGACCACAACCCGCACCGAAAATAGTATCTCCAGTGAACAGATGATTGTCAAAATGATAACAGACACTGCCGCTGGTGTGTCCTGGAGTATGGATAACGCGCCCTTCTGTTTGCCCTAGCCGAATCACATCGTTGCCTTCAAGCATGACGTTCAATCCTGCTATTCTGGATGCATCATCCTTAAACCCGTAAACTTGTAGACTAGGATCCTCAGCAAGAAACTCTTCAAGCCCACCTATATGATCTGTATGGTGGTGGGTACAGAAGATTGCCTTTAATTGAACGTCCTGCTTTTGCAGAGCAGTATAGACGGGGTAATATTCAGCAGGATCTACAATGGCTGCCGTGCCACTCTTTTCACAAATAATGATATAGGCGTAATTATCAAAATTGCACGGTACTGTGATAACTTTCATTGTGCCCCCAATATAAAGCAAAATGCCCCGTTTACTGTGATATCTGAAAGATCAGACATTCCTACATAAACGGGGCAAAAACGTGATTAAATGTAGCTCAAGAATTAATTATTTTTGCAGTTTTGCATTCTTCCCATCCGGTTGCCATGATGTTTGCCACCACTTCCCATACGACCCTGGCCCTTTCCAACATATTGATCAACTCCTGCTTCCACCGCTTTAGCCCGTAAGCTAGTGCGAAGATCAAACAGTTCGCCAGCCACCTTGGCGGCCAACTGAGGATCTGGGTTATCACTTCTCATCAGGGCACGTTTCTCAGCCTGCTTCATCATCATTTCTTTACGCAGACCCTGATTGTCACTGAAAAATTGTTTTATTTTGTCTTGGATCGCCTGGTCTAACTGCTGATACTGTCCCTGCATCTGAGGGCAATCCGCATAACCCTGCCCACAATTTTTTCCCCAATTCGCAGTTGCTACGGTGGCCATAGTGAGACTACCTATAAGTGCTATTGCTAAGATTTGCTTTTTCATAATAATTCTCCTGGTATTTTGTCTATCTATTTGGGTGGTAACCAGTACATTCAGCCTTATCGCTTAGTACCGATCTTCGTCATTCTGACTTTAGCACTGCAGCCACTATGCCAGAAAGAAATAAAGTACTCATCCATATGATATAACGACAATAACCACTCCACCCAGAGAAACTGATCCAACTTTAGAAGACATTGGCTAGGTAAAAATTACCCAGGCCAAAAGAGAGATTATGGTAGAAAGTTCCCACCTGAGACTATCTCTTTATGAGAAAAAACCATTATCCATCTTTTTTAATATCACGATGAAAAATAATCGGAGAGGCTCCGGTTTTTCTTAAGCTTGAAGCAAGCTGTTCCGTCACTGCAACGGAGCGGTGCCGACCACCGGTACAGCCGATTCCAATACGCAAGACATCTTTGCCGGCAACACCACTTTGTTCCACAAGAAAAGAAAGCAGTGGATTTAATCGATCGAGAAGTTCCTCGCCCTCTTTGCTCTTAAGTACATAATCCGCAACATCATTTTTCAGGCCTGTTTTATGCCGCATTTCGGACACCCAGTATGGATTAGGCAGCAAACGAACATCAAGAACGAAGTTAGTATCAACAGGGCTCCCATACTTAAACCCAAATGAGAAGAGAACCAGTCTCAACTCTTTTTTTGCCGTCATATTTCGCTCCTGGTCTCTAGTTGTGTTAGTAGAAACTTTCAAGGTATCACCTCCAAGACAATCAATTTTCCCTGTCAAAACGCAAAACCCTAGGCAACACTGCTCTTCTCCGGGCAGGCCGTTTAAACTCAAATGCCGGAATTCCTAGAGCAATAACACTATAGATCTGTTCGCCATCCGGAATTTCCATTTTTTTCATAATAGCAAGATCCCTGCGCATCGCCTCCACCGCAAAACCGATCAGACAACTCCCCAGCCCCATCGAGTGAGCAGCCAGTAAAATATTTTGTGTGGCCAAAAGCGCATCTTCAGCGGGACAACTTGAACTAAGCTTACCGGTAACTAAGAGTGTTGCAGGTGCTCCATGGAAAAGTCTATCAACACCATCGTCTTCCCACTCTCGCAACGCCTCCGATACTGACGGATAATGGTTGCGGTAATATCGTCCAAGACTATCACCACCTACGTACTTTATAATCGTTCGAAGCAGCACATTTTCGGCCTGACGGTTAAGCTTTTTAAAATACTCAGCAACTCTTCCGCCTAAAACCAAGACCTCATCTCTTGTAGGTAAAATAGTAAAGTTCCACCCCTGGCTATTCGTTCCGGAAGGCGCCGTCGTTCCTATTTTCACAAGATCTTCCAGTATGCTCATGGAAACATTTTCTTTCTTATACCTTCGACATGAGCGCCTCGACCTCATAAGACTGACAAGATCTGCGGTTTCCAAGGAACTGAGAGTCTTTACGCTTTGGGATTCCACCACATTAGCCAAATTTAAAGCTGACAAACCAGTGGCCATCTGAACTGCACCAACAGGGCAGACTGCTTCACAATGTCCGCAAAGAAAACAGGCCTCCAGGAAGTAATCCGCTTTCTGCTCACGCATCCGCAGCGCCTTATAAGGACAGAGCTCAATGCAGCTCCCGCAACCTACACATTTTTCTTTATCAACTTTTATCTGTGTCATTTGTTAAAATGTACTACTTGTCCATAGCATTAATAATTTCAAAACTCCCTTCACTACCATTTTTGCCTATCCTTCAACACAAACTTGGTGTATGAAAGAGATCTCTTCAAAGTCCCAACATACTCATTTTCTTTAGATAAAGCCCAGTTACCATGAAACGTTTTTTTCAACGATATTTTTTCCAATATAATCGTCACCGCGAGGTTTTAAGGGTCTGTCTGCCACTGGTCTTGAGTCTATCTGCAACAACAGTAATGGAATTCACAGACCGGGTTTTTCTTGCAAACTACTCACTAGACTCCATCTCCGCAGCGCTTCCGGCAGGGATCACCTCATACCTTTTTCTCGCATTTTTCGGAGGTGTTGGAGGATATGCAGGAGTATTTATCGCACAATACACAGGCCGGGGAGATCATAAGAAAATTGGAGCAGTACTCTGGCAGGGAATATATTTTACTCTTGGAGCAGGGCTATTTACCTACCTGCTGGCACTCTTTGCAACAGAATGGATTTTCGCTCTTGCAGGCCACAGCAGAGAAGTACAGGTGTTAGAGGGTATTTATTTTTCCATTCTCTGCAAGGCCTCGGTTCTACACATCGCCATGGCTACTCTTTCTACTTTTTTCACGGGCAGAGGGATTACCAGGCCCATAATGCTCATCACCTTTATTGGCGTCATAGTCAACATCCCTCTGGACTATGCAATGATCTTTGGTAAATTCGGTTTTCCTGAGCTAGGCATACAAGGAGCAGCAAATGCAACGGTTATCTCATGGGCCATCAACGTGCTGCTATTATCCCTGCTCATCTTCACTAATCAGCATGAAAAAAGATTTGCTGTCTTTTCCAAATTTCGTTTTAACGGCAAAATATTTTCAAGATTAATGCAATTTGGCATCCCGGGATCACTGCAGTTCACCATAGATATTTTGGCTTTTACTCTCTTTATTCTTCTTGTTGGGCGCATAGGCAAAGAAGAACTGGCTGCCACCAACATCGTTCTCTCTATCAACGCTCTGGCATTCATGCCGTCAATGGGGGCATCACAGGGCATAAGCGTTCTCGTGGGTCAGGCGCTAGGCAAAGGAAACTCTCTCCTTGCAACGGAATACGTTCGCAGTGTCTGGCAGTTAACCATTGCCTATATTTTCCTGATAGATCTGGTTTTTATTTTCGCACCAGAAATTGTTTTAGCTCCCTTCCTGCATACAGCAGAAGGAGCAGGAACAGCACCACTTGTATTGTCCCATTCAAAAAGTCTTCTTAACATAGTTGCCGCCTATCTGTTTTTTGACGCACTATATATGGTTTTTAGCGGAGCACTCAGGGGGGCAGGCGACACCCGTTTCATTATGGTAGCCGCCGCAATTGCCGCACCCGTTTTTCTGGTTCTCCCTGTATATATTGGAATAGAATATTTTTCAATTTCCGTAACCACGGCCTGGCTCTGGGTATTGGTTTTCATTACCTCTTTATTTCTGATTTCAGGCCTTCGCTACCGACATGGGCTCTGGAAGAAGATGCTGGTTATTGAAACTTCGGATCAGTAAGATGTTTGAAGACGGGTTTTCTCAAAACGACATGGGGACAAATGATTAAAGTGCTATGAAAAACGATTAAGAATTTCCTGGATGGCCGCCAAATCAAAGGGTTTTGCAATAGCTCCTGCAAACCCATACTCTGCAAAATTTACCATAGCAGGATCAGTGGAATAACCACTGGAGACAAAAACCTGAGCCTTGTTATCAAACGCAAGAATTTCACCAACAGCCTCTTTTCCACCCATTCCGCCCTGAATGGTAAGATCCATTATAACGGCAGTAAAGGGGGATCCACTCTCCTGATGCACTTTATATTCCTGAAGAGCCGCTGAACCATCATAGACGTGAACTCCTTCAAAGCCGAGGAACCCAAGCATCTGGCAAGCTATCTCCCCTACCATCTCCTCATCATCCATGACAAGTACTTTTTTCATTTTTGGCATTCCCTGCATTGCTCCGAGTTTTTCTATAACAAGCTGGACATTATTTAGTTCAAAATGTTTTATTAACTGTAGTATGCCAAAAAGCAAAGTTAACAGTCAAGAAATTCCCTTTACAAACAGAAAACAAAATATAGGCGAGGATTGATTCTTTGGAAAATGTTCTCCACAGGGAGTTCTGGAACGGCCACATTGTTGAGATAAGAGACAGGGGCGAGTTCCGCTCCCTTTACTTTGGCAAGAACCACCTGCAAAGTCGAATGTCGATCACAGCCCCACACGAGTTAGTACTCTCCTATACTCACTTCATGGCTCTCCCCCTGCTTCTCAACCGGGCACCATTGAAAATATTACTTATAGGAGTAGGGTCAGGCTCCCTGGTACGTTTTTACCATCATTTCTTCCCCGCTTGCTCCATAGTTGCAGTTGACTACTCTCAACATGTGTTGGACTTGGCAAAAGGCTATTTCCAATTGCCCGACAGCCAATCTGTTAAAGTTATCTGTGCAGATGGCTACGACTATATGCAACAACTGGGTGCAGAAGAATTCGACATAATACTTGTTGATGCTTTTGATGGAACAGGCATGGCACCAGCAATTTATCGGGAATCATTTTTCCATATGTGTGAACAATCCCTTAAACCTGCTGGAGTCGCAAGCTTTAACATGTGGAGTTCAAATAAAACAAGATTCGCCGAAATCAGATTGGAACTCACAGCAGCTTTTGCCGGATGCCTTTTTCTCCCGGTACCTGATCGTGGGAACGTGGTTGCACTAACCACCAAGACACCACTGCCCTGGAAAACGTTTTACAGCTCCAAAAAAGAACTGTGCTTGCTTGCCAGACGATATAATCTTGACTTCAACAAAATGGTAAAAATTGCAAAGCAGGATAACCTAACAATAACAGAAAAAGTTAAAAGAGTTTTCCTCTAAAACCACTTTGATTATGCTCCACAAATGGAGTCACCTGTGGCGTAATAGAATAGTAACCGTTCACCAGAATACATTGATTAACCATAAACGGTATTAACGTAATCGTTTACCGGGGCCTCAGATTCGTTCAAGCGGGCCAGACAGTTATAGTTAAGCTATACCGTCAGGCCTGATCGGACG
>JAAELB010000926.1 GCA_024227155.1 Desulfobulbaceae bacterium | reverse complement strand
TTTACTCCAGCATCATAGAGATCTTTGATAAATGATACAGAGCACTTCAAATTTGAAATGGTGGCAACTATTTTGGTTCTTCTTCGCATGAAGACATTTACCCAGTGTTTTGTTTAAGCTGAAACAACATTCTATCTATCCTTTCCTCACTATACAGCTTGCAATACAATGAGGAGACAAAAAAACAAATATTCAAGGTAAAAATGGTGTTATATCTTTTTCATGCTGAGTTATAACTTTGAACATTAATACTTGTGTTTCTTAATATATCAGAGACACGAGAGAGAGTTCCAATACTGTCTTTAACCATTGCCCCAAGATGAACACTGTCAAGACTTACTCAAAATCATGTACAAGTATATAATCATTATCTTCAGCCCCACTGTGGCAGCTAACACACCCTTTTGGTTTTCCTGCCTTTGCGACACTACCATCTGTTCCATATTTCACCCAATACCAATCTCCCGCCTTGGGGTTATAACCTTTCACTTTGTACATTACGGTTAGGGCCTTGAGTTTATTATCTTTACCTATATTTTCCTTTACCTGGATAGTTCCAAAGTTAACAGGGGCGTGAGAAGAGGCAAGACCGATGTCGTTAACATATACTTTATGCTGAGGAGCATGTGGTGCATCTCCTTCCTGGAGGCCTTG
>JAAELB010000925.1 GCA_024227155.1 Desulfobulbaceae bacterium | reverse complement strand
GCCAACCGGCCCCAGAGCTTGGGGAAACAATGGGCTAACCTTTCCTTTTCCTGATCTCATTGTGGCTGCGCTCAGTTTGCGAAAAATCGAGTAAACTTCATGGACATGGCCCTTGCAACCAGCAATACATCCCATATGCGTTGGTATCGTCTAGTGGTACAACCCACCCTGAAGGAGAGGATCTTCAACTGTTTGCGGTTACCAGCAAGCGACTAATAGTGGTTGAGGGCCGTGAAAGTTATTAATTTGATAATCCTCTGCTTAACCATAGGCTTAATTTTGAACAGCGCTGCTACCTTAACGTGGAGGCGCAGTTGTAGCAGCGCTATCAATAGTTAAAACCTAATACCCTTTTTAAGAATGGTTTCCGAACGTTTACATTTAGTTTGGTAATCCTTGATTAGCTTGTTGAAGTCGAGATGCTCTTTTTTTAATTTTTTTGCAAGCTTTTTTGATTGCTTGGGCCCTAATGTTTTTCCACCGCCTGTCTTGCTATCTTCGTAAGTTTTCTCCAAAGCTTTATTAAGAATATTTATGTTACGTAGAAGTTCTTCAGAATCTAACGCATGAACGGCACCAGTGCATTCACTATAAGCGGCCATATAATCATCGTAATCTACAGGCCCTGCAACGGCTATCAATGGAATCAAAATCATGAATACGGAAAAACCTATGCATGTATAGCATTTCATAATTTACTCCTTTCACTAAGTTGATTATTGAAGTCTGTACCTCCTATAATGATTATTCTGAGTTGTCAAAAAAGATCACGCCGGAGGACCAGGGAAAATTAGAAAAGCTATTTGGCAAGATAAAAGGAATCAATTCTCGTCTAAGTAAAAGTAAATGTATCTTGCCAGCTTCCAAACATATCAGATCGCACAAAATCGTTGTGATTTAAAAATGCTATCTTTAATTGGAGCCACGTTCGTTTTCGAGTATATCACAAAAATTTGATAGGTACATTTTCATAGCAGTTAACAAAAGGTAGCACTTCTTTGAATCTGTTTGAAATAGTAATTTACGTGTCCCCTAACAGTTAAATGAAAGGGGACATGTTAGAAATTCTAAATATTAAATTCCAGCATAATAAATATAATAAGGCTTTTGGACCTAATTTAATAAATTGGTTTCAACTGTTTGATCAATTGCATGGCGGGCAGGATTGGTCGCCCATACCAGACAATATGTCACAAGAGACGGGTACACGAGATCTCATTTTATCACATTTAGCAGGGTAGAACCCACACAGACTATCCGCAAGACATTGATTGTAGATGGCTTGTTGGCACATGGGGGTTGTCTGACCGTCTCCGTCACTATACCTATCAGCTTTCTGCCGGCAGTCAGCACCAATCTTCCTGTTCCGTTCGGCCTCGCTGCCGAATGATGCTGGTTGTAAATTATTTTGGTCTTGCATACCACTTTGGCTGGGTGAGGCGACGTTTATATACATTGGTGTAGATTCCAGCTTGTTTTTCAGTCGGTTTTTATCTACCAGCAAATTTCTTCTTTTAGTTTGCAGTGCATCAGCTTTTGGCATGTGTTTTACGGCAGTGCCTTTTATAAAATTCCCCCAATTGTTACTTTTATAACCATCATGATAGCTTTTTCCATATTCAACAACATTTCGATCCATCTGATTTTGGACCTCTGCAAGCTCTTTATCTATTCGTACGATTTGATCCTCGATTCTTGAATATTCGGGATTTCTAATTTTAGTTGTTTTTTGTTGTTCAGCAATTGGAGAATTCACCTTTGATAAGTTTTCACTTCCGCCTTGATTAACCAACTCGCCATTTTCCCAAATTCCTGAAGATGTTTTCCCGCTTGCTGCAAAATACATTGTGCCCTGACCGTGGTATTTATCTTTTTTCCATTGACCAGAATACTTATCGCCGTTTGCCAAGGTCCTTGTTCCATATCCTTGACGCCAACCAAGAGAATATTGGCCAACATATTTACTTCCATCAGGTTCGATCTTTGTGCCATGGCCATGGCATGAATCGTTTTGCCATTTCCCAGTATATTTATACCCGTTGGGTTTGGTTAATGTGCCGTGGCCATTTTTCTTACCGCTTTTAAATGCACCAACATATGTCCATCCATCTGAACCCGTGAATGTGCCATGGCCATCTATTTTGCTGTTTTTCCACCCCCCAGTATATTTCCTGCCATCAGCACCCGACCATCTACCTTGGCCATTTTGTTTGTGGTTTTTCCATTCGCCAATATACATCCATCCATCTGCATCAGTATATGTGCCATGACCATGGCGGTTTTCATCTTTCCATTCACCGATATATTTCGATCCATTCTCATAATAATAAGTGCCCTGGCCATTTCGTAAACCATTCACGAATTGTCCGACATATTTTTCACCACTTGTCCAGGTCATCGTACCTTTCCAGCATTCACCGTTTTGAAATTTGCCAACATATTTTGTCCCATCATCGGTAACATATCTACCAGAGCCATTGCGGCAATCCCCCTGTACACAGGTGTAGCAATTCCCTTTTACACATGTGGATCCGCTTGAGACGCACCCTGTCATAATCGCTACCAACAAAAACAGAACCATTGAATTCAAATTTGATCTGCTCATTCGCCCTCCATCATCCCTGGTTTAGAAAGTCAAATACAAGATATCGGTAATCAGTACAAAATTACAGCTTTCTATTTGATAACGGGTCTTAAGACCACAATATAGTGCTGTAATTGACGTGCGATTTTCAGTGTATGCTTTTGAAGTTGATTGCTGACAAAAGTGAAGGATTGATTGTGGGGTGGAACTTAGACTTAGTGAGGTAAAGGAATTTGAAACTGCTAATTGGGATGTAAGCAAGGCAACCTCGAGGTTGATTGTAAAACACTATGCTGGTAGCTACCTAACTGAATACGAATATCACAATTGGCTACATTGTGCAAAGTTCAAATCCTATAGGATGCAGATCTACAAACAAAGCTATTTTCCAAATGGTTATTAATAGGAGATTAGGTTTTTGTGGATATCTTGCCACAAGGCCAACATAGCAGATACCTGCAATCTTAGCTTGCCCGCCATGCCCATATAATCTGGACCACAACAAAAAAACAGGGTCTATCAAAGACCCTGCCTTTTTCTGTCCGTTTGAGCCATTTTCACGGTAGTCGCCCAGACTATTTATAAATTGGGAGCGACAGCAGGATTCGAACCTGTTAGTAGTTCTCGTTAACTACGGCCACCGAGTCAGGCCTGCCGCTATATTGTTTCAATTCAGTTTTCCCAGTTTTTTCTTCCCATCCTTGGTGAAACGGAAAACAACTCTATGGAAGGGCAGCCAAAAGGCATTGGCTGCCCTTTCCGTTATCGAGCCGGGCGCGATTATCGCCACGGATTCATGGTCAGGTTACAACATAATTGATAAAGAGCAATTTGGACACGAAAAAACGAATCAGTATAAAAAAGGCACCTATGAAAACCTGTATGGTGTTCATCTGGTTACGACCTTGATAAAGCGACTCATTAGAGGAACCTTTCATGGGATATGGACCCCATATCCGAGTACTTTATGACAACTGGAGTTTTTTAGAGAACCGTAAAAATTAAAAAATCTTGACATAAGCCCTGAATATATATTAGCAATATATCTGTAATATTATTTTGTAGAGCCTTTTGGGGTTTTCCGAAAGAATCAAAATGGTTAAGGTATATGTCAAGCTTGATATTTATGGTTTTTAAACTTCATACTTGTCAAATTGAGGTCATCACAAATGAATACAGAAATCTACCAAGCAATTAAGAAGAGAATTGTCTTCATGGAGTATGAGCCTGGTCAACTTCTGGATGAGAAGGTCTTAGCTAAAGAATTTAAAGTTAGCAGAACTCCGGTCAGAGAGGTGCTTCTAAGGCTGCAGTATGAAATGCTTTTAGAAATTATCCCTAGAGGCGGCATTTTTGTAAAAAGAATAGATTTTCAAGAAATGAGAGATGTCTATCTCACCCGGATCTTAATAGAGGGCGAAGTGGCGAAACTTGCAACGATAAACATAACTCAAGAGCAATTGCGTGAGATAGAAAAAATAAAGGCAGAATGTGAGGAAATGATAAATAATTCTAATCCTGAATTGCTCATTCGGACTGATATTGCTCTTCGAGATGTCATGCATCGTGCTTCAAAACGCCCAACTATAGGTATGATTTCTAATTGTTTATATTATCAAACTCTAAGACTCTGGTACTTAGTCTTTAATAAAACTAGTTTCTCTGTAGAAGTTGAACATCAAATTAAAGAAATTGAAATAACTTTGACTTTTCTTAGAAGTGGAGATCCTGCAACCGGGGAGAGCGGAGGAAGAGAGATTATTAGTAACTATATGAGTCGTATTACTAAATATTTCAGTTCCCCAGAATGATACCGTAATTTTAGCGTTGTTTGACTAATTTGTAGCGGTTCACAGCGAAATCTGGACGCCCCAGAAAGGAGATATCGAACAATTTATGTGTGTCTGTATCGCAGGTGTTGCCTATTATCAAAAACCCCTCATTTGACAGCATACAAACAGATGGTAGATGACCGAACTGACTCCTTGATCATATAGACCGTCGTGCAAGGCCATAGCAAGCAAATTGAAGTTATTTATTGAAGATCCAGTATAACCGAATTTTCACCGGGTAGTTAGAGTTGCTTTTGAATTTCGGATAATATTCCTGCTCTTATTTATTAAATTGAATGACTCCAATAATTCTATGGGAAGTCGATTGCCCACAACCGGAAAAGGAGGTGTTTGCAAGGCGTGAAGTTTAATTGGAATAAATGTCACATGTAGGATTATCAACCAATTAATCAACAAAAGGAGAAGACCGATGCCTGTAAAGATTAAAAAAATATTAATTGTACTTCTAAGCATTGCAGTTGTTTCTGTGCCGCTAACAGGTTTTGCTAAAGATATTGTCATAAAATTAGGTTATCCGGATCCTCCGGCAAATGTTTATCTGGATAAAATCGAACAAGGTGCACTTGGCACAACCCATGTTGGGGCTGTCGTTTTCAAGAGAATTGTTGAAAAAAGAACCAATGGAAAAATTAAAGTAAAGCTGTTTCCTTCCATGCAACTTGGAGGAGAAGCGGAAATGATACAAAGTATTCAGGAAGGGACTCTCGAGGCTTCCTACACTTCTTTTTCGCCTATGAGCAACTTTGTACCAGAAGTATTGGCGCTAAATTTACCATACCTTTTTAAGTCGACCGGTATTGCATATAAAGTATTAGAAGGCCCTGTAGGGGACGAACTAAATTCAATTGTTTTGAAAAAAATGGGTATTCGCATATTAAATTATGGCCATTATGGTTACAAATGTTTCACTAACAATAAAAAGCCGATTAGAAACATTAAGGACTTTAAAGGAATCAAGTTAAGGGTTATGGAGCGTCCGGATATGGTTAAGTTAGTTGAAAGTCTGGGAGCTCATTCTACTCCGATGGCCTGGAGCGAGCTATATACAGCTCTTCAAACGGGAGTGGTTGATGGTCAGGACAATCCGCTATCCATTATTGAAGGTTATAAACTATGGGAAGTTCAAAAGTATATTTTTGCGGACAATCACGTCCTAGGCCTGATTTCGTTCAACATAAACGAAAGATTGTTTCAATCATTATCGCCTGAATATCGAAATATTATTATAGATGCTGCAATGTTAGGCAATACAGCTTATCGCGGAGCAATTGACCTTGGAAATACTTTAATCGAGGATTTCCTGGGAACTACAGGTGTAGAAATAACTTACCCGTCAACAGCTGATCTAAAAGTAATTCAAGATACAGCCAAAAAAGCAGTAATCCCTTGGGTCAGGTCACAAGTTGGAGATGCCTGGATGGATAAAGTACTAAAGGGAGTTGAGGAAGCAGAAAAACAATACTATCAATAAAATAAGTCAAGTATTTAAAGTTTCGTCAAAGTCTAACCCAGCGTTGCGAAAGTCGGGAGGCTTTAGAGTCAAAGTGTCAAGGGAACAGCTTTCGTATTCGTCGTAATCTATTGACAACTCAGAATCTAAAGTCCCCGGCTATCCAGTCGAGTGAATACTTACCACGACATACATATTAAATATATCTTGGCAGCCATTGTCTCAAAGGTAGATAGGGGAAATTCTAATGATAGAATCCATATTCGTTACAATAGAAAAAACGAGCGATTTTTTCGACAAATTGTTGCGCTATATTTCAAGCTATTTACTATCGATAATGGTCATTGCGGTATTTATTGGCGTTTTAAACCGTTTTGTTTTTCAATTCTCTTTTATATCATGGACTGAAGAACTGGCAAGATTTCTATTGATTTATATCTGTATGATTGGTTCGTGTATTGCCATCAAAAATGGGGGCCATGTTAACATTGTATTTATTATTGAGAGATTAAAACAATTCAAAAAACCCGTTGTAATATTTAATCACTTAATAGTGATAATATTCCTTTCAGTTGTAACTATATATGGAACAAAATTGTGTTTTTCCCAATCCTATCAACTGAGCCCGGCTCTGCGAATCTCCATGAGCATACCATTTGCATCGGTTCCATTTGGATGTTTTGTTATGGTTATTCATTCACTCGCTTTAATTGCCAAGGCTTTACGACAAGAGCAGGAACTAAATATTAATGACGTCGAAGAAAAGAATGAGACTTAAGGCCCCGATGTACTGATAATGCCATAAAATTATGATTCGTTAATTTAATATGATATCGAGGGTTGTCTCAAAAAGGAATTATCAATGACCATCACAATATTAGCTGTAGTTTTTGTGATCACTCTTCTAATCGGAGTGCCCATTGTTTTTTGTTTGGGAATTGGATCCTTGGCAGCCTTGTTTGCCATGGGGGATATACCTCTGCAGATTATTCCTCAAAAAATCTATAATGGGATGGATAGTTTCCCCCTTCTTTGTATCCCCTTTTTCATTTTAGCCGGTGAGTTTATGAGCCATGGCAAAATAACGGATGCTTTGCTTAAATTTTCCATTTTGCTGATTGGACGTATCAGGGGTGGATTAGCATTAGCAAATGTCCTTGCCAGTATGTTTTTTGGGGGTATGACCGGATCTGCACTTGCAGATACAAGTGCTCTTGGATCGGTTGAAATCCCCATGATGGTAAAAGCCGGGTATGGAAAAAGATTCTCAACAGCGATCACATGCGCCTCTTCGATCGTCGGCCCGATTATTCCACCGAGTGTTATAGTGGTTATCTACGCTTTAGCTGTTGGGGGTTCTATAGGCGCTTTATTTTTGGCAGGAGTCATTCCTGGAATCCTGGTCGGTTCAGCTCTCATGGTTGGTGCTTATATTATATCTCGAAAAAGAAAGTATCCTAAAAGAGAAGAAAAAGTAACTTTAGTAGAATTATATAAAGGCTTCAAAAAAGTATTTCTGGCTCTCATGCTCCCGGTAATTATAGTTGGTGGTATAATCAGTGGATATTTTACTGCGACCGAGGCATCATCCATTGCAGTTGTTTATGCATTTATCGTAACAGTTTTCATAATGAAAACTGTAAAATTGTCACAAATACCAAATTTGATGGTTGACTCAGTCATTGTCACCGCCATTGTCATGATTATCCTTGGGACATCGACGATTTTTGGGTGGATAATTACTGTGCATCAGGTAAACGCGGCATTAGCCGAATTTCTTGGTTTTGCTGGCCCTATCGCCTTTTTACTGATCATTAATATTTTTCTTTTGATTCTGGGCTCTGTTATGGATACAATTCCGGTCATATTAATTTTTGCTCCGACTCTAGCGCCTATTGCAGTCAGCCTCGGTATCCACCCTTTACATTTTGGGATGGTTGTATGTCTCAATTGTGCCCTCGGTTTGATAACACCCCCATTAGGTCAAGTATTGTTCATTGGTTGTTCTATTGCTGATATCTCTCTTGAAAAATTAAGCAAGGAAATACTAGTTTTTCTCTTTATTGAATTGGCGGTCCTATTTTTGGTTACCTATATACCATTTACCACACTGTTTGTGCCTAGGCTATTCGGTTTCATAAGGTAAGAAAATGTCTATTTCGAAGTAGTTTTATGCAAAAATGTTAACCGCTTTTTGTACCAATATAATAAAGGAAGTGGAGCCCATTGAGCCTTGATATTGTAATCAGGAACGCCCATGTCGTTGACGGAACAGGTTCACCCCGATTCAGAGCAAGTGTGGGTGTTCAACAGGGTCGAATTGTCAACATCGATAAGGGCGATAGGCTTCCCACAGGAAAGAAAGAAATCAATGCTGATGGAAAATTGCTTACACCCGGCTTTTTCGATATCCATCGGCACTCGGACTGGACACTTTTGGTTGATCCATCTGCCGAAAGTGCCATTGAACAAGGTTTAACTACTGAAGTGTTGGGAAACTGTGGCTTTGGACCTGCGCCTGCCGTTGATAAAAAAAGAGTAGAGCAGAACATCCTGGGGCACAATGGAAAGCATGGCATTGAAATCGATTGGACCACATTTGGTGAGTATCTGGATCGCCTGGACAGGAACCTGGGTATTAATGTCGTCCCTCTGGTTGCGCACGGGGCCATCCGTACGAGTGCCATGGGGATAGCAAACCGGCCGGCCAGCCAGGATGATATCCAAAAGATGTGCTACTGGGTCGATGAAGCACTCGATTCTGGTGCATTCGGACTCTCCTCAGGCCTGGAATATGCACCTTACCAGACAAGTACAACCACCGAAGAGATCGTTGCAATTGTCAGACGGGTTGGTGAAAGAGGTGGGCTATATTCTACCCATACCCGTTATCGAATTTTCAATAGTGACAAAGGTGTTGCCGAGGCGATCCAAATTGCGAAAGAAAGCAATTGCAGACTCCAAATCAGCCACATTACGCCTCGGATATTTGTCAGGCACATGACCGAAGCTGTTCTTAAATTATGTGATGAGGCCAGAGAGGAAGGTCTCGATGTCGGCTTTGACATTTATCCTTATGAATGGGCTCCGGGTCCATTGACTGAGTTGCTTCCCGGCTGGGCACTTGAGGGATCTGTGGATGATGTCGCTCAACGATTTAAGGACGAGCAATTCAAAAAAAAGGTTGTGCAGGAACATAAGGTGAACCTCTGTCGCTGGGTTCAACTTGATAGATGGGAGAAGATGATCATTGTGGGGGCGCCGAAAAGACCGGATGTTATAAACAAGTCTATAGCCCAATTGGCCAAGGAATGGAGCAAGGATCCGTGGGACGTCGTTTTTAATCTTTTAGCCGAAGCAGGAACTCATTACACCGACCTTACCGAGATAACCCATACATTGGATTGGGAGGATATCCTGTTAACAATCAGGGACCCCCATTGCTCTTTTGGCTCTGATTCCTCAACGCTATCCCGGAATGGACTTTTAATGGATGAGGCGATGATGCCGGGTTGCTATGGATTTGTCCCACGGGTGTTTGATGAGATGGTGTCATCCAGAAAGGCCATATCCTTTGAAGAAGCGGTACGACGTTTAACATCGCTTCCGGCAAGCCAGCTGGGGATATGGGATAGGGGTATTATCCGTCCGGGATTGGTGGCTGACTTGACGTTGATCAACCCTGACACCTTTCGAGATAATACAACATGGACTGATTTCTATGCCCGTCCCGGGGGGGTGGATCTTGTTCTCATATCAGGAAAGGTTGTAGTCGAAAATGGGCGCGCCACGGGCGTGAGGGAAGGGAAACTATTGCGAACCAAAAGGAGTGTTGCATGAAAGATTTAGCGTTTTCAGAACAAGAGTATCATCGGCGTATCAATTTGGTTTGTGATCGGGCCAAAGAGAGAAAAATTGACTATCTCCTGATTACAGAGCCTTCGCATATTTGTTGGCTCTCCGGATTTGATCCTTCTGGTCTATTCTATAAAAATCAACTTCACATTGATGTGAAAAGTGGCGATGCCGCTGTTTTGACCCATCGAGCGGAAGAAAAAATGGCAGCCATGAGTTCATGGATTGACCGCCTCTTGATCTGGCATCATGGGAGCAACCCTATGATAGTAGCTGTTAATCATGCCAATGAATATTTAGCAGGTGACTCAGAAAAGGTTGTGGGGATGAATCTGCAGACCCCCTATTTCCCCATAGCAGATTACTATGCTATTCGGGGTGGCCTTGGAAATGTTGGTGTAGTGGACGTAACGAAGATGATCGATGATGCACGTATGAGAAAAAGTGAGGCCGAGCTACTGGTGGTACGACAGGCAGCAGAGTGGGCCGGAGAGGCACTTAAGGCAGCCTACGCTGTTATTAAACCGGGGGTGAGGGAAAAAGATATTAATGCAGCGATCCAGGAAAAAATCGCATCTTCAGGAAGTGAGTATCCGGCATTTCCGACGTTGGTATCCTCCGGTCCCCGGACAGGCCTTTTCCATTCGTTACCCGGAGAGCGGGTCATTGAGGCGGGGGATCCGGTTATGATTGAGATCATGGGGGTCTATAAGCGATATCATGCCAGTGTTGTCCGAACAGTTTTTGCCGGGAAGGCCTCACAAGAGGCGCGGAAAATATACAAACTTGTCCTTAATGCCTATGAGGCTGGGCTCTCTGCGATCAAGCACGGAAATCCTGTAGGAGATATCGATAAAGCGACATGCGAAGTCAGAAAAGGTTACGAAGACTATATCCCTGCCCGAACAGGATTTGGTGTGGAACTCGGATACCCGCCTTCCCCCATGGGGAATTTAAGTATATTGCAGGGCGAACCCTATGTATTAGAACCCGGACTGTCGTTTACAATGGAACCTTCCATATCCGGCTATAATGACTGGACTATTATTATCGGGAATTGCGTGGTTATCACTGAAAATGGGTATGATCTTTTATTCGACCAAAATGTCAGCCTG
>JAAELB010000924.1 GCA_024227155.1 Desulfobulbaceae bacterium | reverse complement strand
GGAGAAGCCAGCTCAGATATTGCAAGGGCAGCTTGATCTAGTATTGGTTGATGAATTTCAGGATACAAGTCCAATTCAGCTGGCGATATTTCTTAAACTGGCTGCTCTTGCTAAAAAATCAGTTTGGGTGGGTGATCAAAAACAGGCCATTTACGGATTTAGGGATGCCGACCCCAGTCTGATGGATGCTGCAATAACCGGCATATTAAAAGATGGAGAACCTGAAACACTGAAATACTCATGGAGAAGTCGGCCGGAGTTGGTGCGATCAACCTCTGATATTTTTATGCAGGCTTTTGCCAATCAGGGCTTTCCGGAGCAAAGGGTAGAGTTAGAACCTGCTCCTCCCGTTGAAGAAAAAATAGCGCAGGGATTAAGTCCGATTTATGAGTACTGGCAGCTTATGAGCAAGAATAAAAAAGAAGATGCAAAGGCCCTGGCAAATTCAGTTCGAGATTTTTTAGATGATCCGAATAATACAATTCGTGATAAAAAAACGGGGCACAAACGGAGTGCAAAGGGTGGAGATATTGCTATTCTTTGTCGGATGAATGATGAGTGTCT
>JAAELB010000923.1 GCA_024227155.1 Desulfobulbaceae bacterium | reverse complement strand
CGCGGAAGAATGTAGCCGCGCTGTTTAGCCAGTAAGTACAAAATCCAGATTGAACAAATGATCCAGGAAATCAACGTAGACAGCGCTGCACCGCCAATGCCCATTTCCGGAATTGGTCCAACACCGAATATAAGAATCGGGTCGAGTACTGCATTTATGCCGCCGCCAGTCGCCATAATAATACTCGGTGTTTTGGTATCGCCTCTGGCCCGCAATACACTGTTTCCAACCATGGGGATCGCCAGGAACACGGAGGCAAAATACCAGATGTACATATAATCCTGAATAAATGGCATCAGGTTATCCTGAGCGCCAAGCAGCGAAAAAATAGGCACAACAGTGAAGCCGCCTATAATGGCCAGTATGCCGACTAATAATGATGACAGCATAATGGCACCGGAGCCGGTTTCCCGCGCATTATCCTGATTTCCCTGTCCGGCGAGTCGCGCAATGACAGCCGATGTGCCTACTCCCAACCCAATATTCAGGCTTATCAGCGTAAACGTAACAGGAAACGTAAAACTGATTGCGGCAAGCGGTTCTGTACCAAGCAAACTAACAAAGAAGGTATCTACCAGTCCGAAGCTCATCATCATGATCATGCCAACAATCATCGGCACCGTCATACGCTTTAGCGTTTGACTGATATCGCCATTTATAAGATCTCTGGACTTGTTGTTCGCTGCTGACATGGTTTATTCACACATTTCGGGATGAACTGAAGCGCGGGCGGCAATCTATCAACCATCCGAACTTTCGCAGATTTAAAATAAAGGATTTATTGTACTGGAGTGCTGTAAATAACAACAGTATTTTATCGTTTAATTAATTTTACGCACCGAATAATGCAATTCATCGCATTTTTATCACTTAAGGCGTCAATAACGGAATCTTATTTGTTCAATTGAACAGGGATTCGCGATTAAAGCGTATTTTATGCCACCGATAGCGCGTGTAACTTATTAAATACACTTAATCCAGCCCAGATAACATAAGCCTACCCTGTCATCGATACTCAACCACTTGGCCCTTTGTGTAAACAGTTTGTTAAACTGTCGATTTTTCAGACCAACTGGTGAATGAGTAACACACAAGTATTCGACTGATCATTTTGGTGCATAAAACATTGACACCGTGTTACACAATTGTGCAAAATTCATTTTAAATAATTATATAACAACAACTTACAACAGTTTAAGCATGACAGAAATATGACGATATTTTGACATGTGACCATCACGACTCGCAATGAAACACATCTATCAACATAGTTATCCACAGAATTCGTGGATAAGTCTCATAGAGCCAGTATTGGCGCGGCTTCACGCCAGATCGAGGAAATTTTATGTAAGTAACGACTAACCTTCTAACTTCACACATTAGGTTACAGATTTATGAAAAGCTGTACGTAAGCACAGTATTCAACGTTTTTTTAATAGCTTTTAGGCATAAAAATATAAGTTTATATTCTTTTTGCGATTTTTAACGTAAAGCTGAACGCATTACCTATAACTAATCTATTATTTTTCATGTAATTAGCGTTATTCACAGCCAGCAAAGTTTAAAAAACAGCCAGTTTAGCGTGAAATTGTATTAAAGATCGCCAAAAAGACATTTTTTAAGCAAACGAAATAAAAATATAACGAAGTATATTGACACATCATCGTTACCTCATTAATATTCGCAGCCGTTGAAACACAGGTCCCCCTTAGCTCAGTTGGTTAGAGCGACGGACTGTTAATCCGCAGGTCCCCCGTTCGAGTCGGGGAGGGGGAGCCAAGTTTCAATG
>JAAELB010000922.1 GCA_024227155.1 Desulfobulbaceae bacterium | reverse complement strand
ATTGCCGACTTTCCGGTTCCTGGCTCCCCCAAAAGCAAATACAAGCCGCCCTGGTGTGAATGTACTTCGAGAATATCGAAGACTTCCTGCTGATGAGTAAGCAGCTCAATATCTACCTGAATTCACCCAGATCTACACCAAGGTAACCAACCACGATCTCAAAGAGATACACGCCAAGTATCATCATGGAGAATCTTTATAAAACAACTATATGGATCTGTCATCTTAGAGAAAAGGAGAAAGAACAGAGTTAATAATATCGTATTCCTGTAGTTCTATTGGGTGTAATCGGGTATATTTATGGGTATGGAGGAGTAAGAATGAAAGAGCCTGATATAAAAATCACCAAAGAAATCCTTAAACTAATAGCAGAAATTGACGAGTTCAAAGGCCAATGGAAAGCATTAGGGAAACTTGCCCCTGAACGGCTTGATGCCTTGAAAAAAGTGGCAACTATTGAATCCGTTGGTTCTTCGACCCGCATAGAAGGGGCAAAGCTGACAGACCAGGAGATAGAAAAGCTTCTGACAGGGATTGAAGTCGGCTCCTTCCACTCACGCGATGAAGAAGAGGTTGCCGGATATGCAGAAGCCATGAATCTTGTCTTTAGCTCATTCCGTGAGATAGCGGTCACGGAAAATCATATCAAACAGCTGCACAGTCTTCTGCTTAAGCACAGTTCCAAGGATGTTCGTCATCGAGGTGATTACAAGAAGTTGTCGAATAACGTGGAAGCCTTTGACCAGGATGGTAAGAGTCTTGGAGTTATCTTTGAGACAGCGACACCCTTTGATACTCCGAGAGAGATGACTTCACTGGTCGACTGGACTAACAACAGCTTGGCAGCTGAAGAGCTGCACCCCCTGTTAATTATTACTGTATTTATCGTTCACTTCCTTGCCATTCACCCCTTTCAGGACGGCAATGGGCGACTTTCCAGGATTCTGACCACTTTACTATTGTTGCAGCAGGGTTACGTTTATGTACCTTATTGCTCTCTGGAAAGTATTATCGAGCAGAATAAAGACGGATATTACTTATCCTTAAGGAAAGCACAGAAGACCCTGGCAACCGATGACTACGGACTTGACGTCTGGCTCGTTTTTTTTATCCGATCTCTGAAAACCCAGAAGGACAAGCTGGCAAAGAAGATCGAACGAGAGAAGATAATGGTGGGTCTCTCCGAACTCTCGGAACAGATACTATCCATCGTCAAAGAACATGGCAGGTCGACAATCGCGGATATCGAAGCGATTACAAGAGCCAATCGTAACACAATCAAGGTGAGACTGAGAGAGCTTGTAGCAGATGGCTTTCTGGTGAAACATGGTAAAGCCAAAGGGACCTGGTACACAAAATCTTAAAATAGACTAAAGATATGGATCATAGGGCCTGCGGCCTATCAGAATAAATCCCTGCCCGGTCAAAGGAACTGCCAAAGCCCCTCACCGACTTCCGGTCGTTCCGCCTTCCGCCACTACGCTCTCTGCGGCACGTCGCATAATAGCGCTATTATGCGACGTGACAGTCTGTCATCTGCCCTGCAAAAAACAACGACGCAGGCCAGCCGCCAGCCTGGCCCCTTGTTCGCTAAACATAACACGTTATGTTTAGTGGCGAAAAGCTCCATTCCCTCCACCCGCCAAGCACTTCCGTCAGTTCTTTGCCCACCCCTATTTAGCCGCCTTCAGCGGAAGGAACAGGACACAGCCCCAGTGCGACTCTTTTTTCTTTAACTGCCTAAACGTACTTGTTCTGTCAGGAAAGTTCGAGTAGATATACAATCAGCTCTTTGAAATAACCTCTTCCTGAAAAAAGCCCCTGAAAAAGGGATAAGTAACGTCACGAAATCATAGATTTCTACGTTTCTAAACAGCTCTTTAAGGGGAGAAGGCGTGTCACAATATCTGGGTACAGATTTTATCAGGCTGAGCTTGGGCGGTGGGTTAGTCGGGATCCGCTTGGGGAGGATGGTGGAGTTAATCTTTATGGGTTTGTTGGGAATGAGCCCAACCAAAAGACAGATTTGCTCGGTTTGTAT
>JAAELB010000921.1 GCA_024227155.1 Desulfobulbaceae bacterium | reverse complement strand
TCACCAATCTCTTTCTCAGACCTTATTATATCGGATTTCGATACTATACCAATGGCAACATCATCCTCATCAACAACGGGGACTCCACTGATATGCTTATCAAGAAATAAATCCATTAATTCTTTTAGGGTTGTGTCCTTTTTGACAGAAACGACATTTTTATTCATAATATCTTTGAGTAATATTGATTCAAGGGCCATTAAAAATTACCTCCAATAAAAGCTTTTGTTAGCTATTTTTCTAAAACGTAAGTACCTGGTGCATCACAAATAGGTGAATATTTTTCGTTGCCGATATTCGGCGTCTGAGACAAATCGCCGGAACGGTTTGACAGCCAATTGGCCCAGTCATTCCACCATGTCCCAGCATTTCTTTTAGCCCCCGTCTTCCATTTATTCGCATCTTTTTGCCCCTCTGCGCTATTGGAATAGTAATATGCCCTCTCATTTGTGGGAGGACTCACAATTCCGGCGATGTGGCCACTGTTTCCTAAAATAAAACGTAATGCCCCGGAGAATAAATTTGTAACTTCAAAAGCGGATTGCCATGGAACAATGTGATCATTTTCGGCCCCCACTGAATACGAATCGACTTTAACCTTCGAAAGATCAATACCGTAACCCTTTATTTTTAGAGTTCCCGGCTTAATCAGATTATTCTCCAAATACATGTTTCTAAGATATTCGGAATGCATTTTAGCAGGCATCCGGGTACTATCCGAATTCCAGTATAAAAGGTCAAAAGGCTTGGGACGCTCCCCCATTAAATAATTCTGTATTACAAAGCTCCAGATAAGATCGTTTGAGCGCAACATATTAAATGTGCCGCCCATCATTTCACTGGGAAGATAGCCGACCTTGGCCATCTTTTTCTCTATCAGTGCTATCTGACTTTCCTCAGTAAAGATACCCAACTCACCGGGTTCGGAAAAATCTTGAAGCGTAACGAAAAAAGTAGCGCTTTCTACCACAAGGTCTTCTGTTTCAGCTAAATACGCTAGTAATATGGACAGTAAAGTGCCCCCCAAGCAGTATCCCGCCAGATTTACCTTCTCTGATTTTGTAATCTCCTTAACCACTTTTATTGCTGCTAAAGGGCCTAGTGTCAGATAATTTTCCAAGCCGAAATCTCGCATAGATGCATCAGGGTTCTTCCAGCTAATGACAAAAACTGTGAATCGGTTGTCCACAAGATATTTAATCAAACTATTCTTCGGAGTCAAATCGAGAATGTAATATTTGTTGATCCATGGTGGAATAATCAATAGAGGAGTCGAATAGGCATTATCTTTACTTGGTGAATATTGGATCAACTCAATCAATTCATTTTGAAAAACAACCTTACCTGGGGAAATACCGATATTTTCTCCGACCTTAAAATCACCGCTGGTCATTTTAATAGAGCCTTCAGAGATATCCGTGGCCAGATTTTGTAGGCCTTTAAAAAGACTTTGCCCTTGTGTCTCTACCGCTTTCTTTATCGCGGCAGGATTTGTAACTGCGAAATTTGCAGGACTTGCACTATTAATTAATTCTCGGGTAAAAAACTTAACTTTCTTATGCTCATTTTCACCCAGACCCATTGTCTCATCTGCTAAATCCTGTGCCCAAGCTGAAGTTATGAGGTAGGCCTGTTTAATGAAGTTGAAATAAATTTGTTCGCTCCACTCCTTATCTTTGAAGCGCCTATCACTTCTTGATGGTTGTATAACGTCTCCCGTATTTAAATTGTAGAGCTTGTTTGTTGTCTGCTGTATCAGTTCCAAGTACTGTGAGGAGAGTTTCAGATTCTTTGCCCATGTTTCATCAGACTGTGAAAGCTGAACGGCCATCTTAAAAAAAGATTGACTTAATCCCTCAAAGTCAAAAGGGATATTCTCTTCAAATGGATTTATCGTTTTTAAAAATTGAGTATATGCATCAGCTATTTTTTTATTTTCCGACATTGGCAGCCTCTAATTGAAATAGGTGATAAGTATTTTCGTCACATAACATAAAATGAAATTATGGATACCCCCTTAGATTAACTATACAATAATACATGCCGACAACAAGGAGAAAAAAATTCTGTCGTAAAGCTTTCATAAGGTGCAAAATAATGTAGAGAAAGAATGGTTTCGTTGTTTCATCTCGGCCTCTATGTTGGAGCACCGACTGAGACGCCTCTCCGTTATCGCCACTTTCAGGTCAAGCGGAGGGAGTCGAGTATGTCAAGACTGCGAGTGTAGCGAGGTGTGACTGGCATGGTCACGAACTATCTGGTGAAAGACCAGATGAGGTGTGGTGAAACCACCGGATATCATTTACAAAGTTGTTATTGTCAAATGGATCGGTTACGTTTTAGTCGTCGTAATGCTGAGGTGGGCCTCGAAGCCCCATTTGAAATGGGGTCTCCCGCAGCCCGTTTTGTTGGAAGAGAGTGGTGAAATTCAGAGGGTAGTGACCCAAGATCACTATATTGAATGGAAAATTTTGATACAGTCACGCTACGAGTCTTTCTGGCTGTTGCCCGCCTTGGCAGTATTGGTGCCGCAGCCAGGCGCGAACATATAGCCACGTCTGCCGCATCAAGACGGATCAGCGATCTCGAGCGGGATCTTGATATTGCATTAATAGCGAGAACTCCCGTGGGGACAAATCTTACCTCGGCCGGTAAAGCTTTTGCGAAACATTGTGAGCAGTTGTTAAATAATTATGCCCAGGTGAGAGCGGACCTGAAGCGATTTGCTGAAGGAGAGGCTGGAGAATTACGGCTTGCTGCAATTCCTCGAGCGCTGGATGGTGTTCTACCGTTTACCATTGCCCAGTTCAGCCAGGAAAACCCTGACGTCCAAGTCACAGTCCGGGAAATTTTTTCCAGGCAGGGGGTACGATATCTGAAAGAAGATGTCGCAGATATGGTGATTATCTATGACTCCGTGGATACCAGAGGGTTGAAACTTCTGCCATTCAAAAAAGACCAGGTATGGGTGGTGGCCCATAGAGATCATCCGTTGTTTCGAGATCATGGCGTAACCGACACTGTATTCTTCGATAAAACTCTTGAATACAAGCATATCTCCTTCCATGATGGCGGGGTTTTGGATGACTTGGTATCCGAGGCCAGAAAGAAGAACCATAGATCATTAAAGTATGATATCTGGGTGCAGAGGGTCCCATCACTGATTAAGTGTGTTGAAGCCGGTCTCGGGCTCGGTATTATTGGGGAGAGAGATTTAAAACTTCACCTGAATAACCCACACATCAAAGCTGTGAGGCTTGCCGATAGCTGGGCCTCACGTGATTTAGTCTGCGCCTTCCCACGGGGCGACTCTATATCCCCACCGCTTAAAAAGTTTCTAGAGTATCTCGACGTTGAGGCCTTTTAAGTTTTCCTGTTAGTTTTCGGGGCTTGGGCATAAAAAAACGGCCACCTCTTTTGAGATGGCCGCTGAAAGCAACGCACGTACTTTGCAACTCTGTTGGAGGATTAGCATGGGATGCTACCAGCCTTAGAGTTTGACTGTTTTCTCAGCTGAGGTTTTACTTCCCCCGTGCGGAAATCAGATTTTTAAGAGATTTAGAGACGATGCCTGATATCTCTGCTGCCATGCTCTTCAAGTGAGGAACGATGGAGAGAGAGGCCATTTCTTTTGCGTAGTTACCTGGGACCAGATTGTATTGTTCTTGTAGTGACATGTTCATGCTCCTTATATTAAAAAAAGTTTGTGTATTTTTTTAGTAGATCAACATAAGGATAATCTGTTTCATGCCGTCTGTTGTCTGACCTGAATTGATTTCCTTTAAGAGTATATTAGGTGATATTAGACAAAGTAGGTAATGCTTTGTCAGCAAAAGGCTTTTCATGTCCCGGCAATAGCTGAAGAAGAATAGCAGTAAAAATTAAGCGACTGGAGGTATATGCGCTATATTCTGAGTAAAATGTGTGGTAAAATAAAACAATGTTCATGGAAGATGTGGGTTAGTGCCTTACTAAACAAAAGCAGCAATAAAAAACAAAAAATTATGAAATCGATTTAAAATCATAAGTTTATAGCTACCGGCAAGGCACTTATCCAGCGATTCTAAAAAAATTTCCTACTAGTCGGGTTAGGTGTCTACGCCAGTGTTCTTGAAATCGTTCTTTAACTCAATGAAGAGGAGGTTAGGTATGAAAATCGTAAAAATATTGTCTCCGGTTATTTTATTTTTGATGCTAGCAGCAGCTCCTTGTTTTTCAAGTAACAAAGAAAATTGCCAAATGTTTTGCAACGATGACAGGGGATGCGAAAAATGCAGTAAAATGCCTGGATGTGGGCCAGGTTACAGTCCAATGGCAACTTTTAAAAATTTCCACAGGGATTTTTGGTATGCCTGTAAACAGAACAGTTACGGCAGACATTCGGAACGTAATAAATCTGCCTGCCTTGAGTGGTGTGAAGAAAACAATCAGTGTAAAAAGTGTTCTGAAAATATTGGATGTGGGGCAAACTTCAAAAAAATCATGAGCTTCACAGGAACCGGCAAAAACTGGCATGCCTGCAAGAAGACAATGCACAGTCAGGCATCAGACCGAAACGAGGCGCAGTGTAAAGACTGGTGTGATAATAATGAACTTTGTGAAAAATGCTCAACTTTAAGAGGGTGCGGTGGAGATTACACCTCCATGAAACACTGGACAGGAACCGGTAAGAATTGGCATGCTTGCAGAAAATCTGGCGCTGCATCCAACAAAGCCGCATGCCTCCAATGGTGCCAAGAAAAAGATAATTGCAGAAAATGCTCGGAAAAACCAGGGTGTGGTATGGGCTATAAAAAGATGAAGTCGTTTAAAGGACCGGGGAAAAACTGGTATTCTTGTAAAAAGCGCTAATCGTCATGGGAGGAGGAAAATTATGCGGTATTCACCGGGAACTCAAAAGCATTTTTTCTGTATGACTATTTCCTTTCTTTTGTTTTTATCGATTTTTGCGGCCAATCCCATCCACGCCTGGGGTGCGCATAGGTACAAAGATCTAGTACGTTTAAGCCACAGCGAGAATGACCGCCAAACTCCAAACTGGTACCAGGAGAGGCCCGACAACTACCATCCGGTGGGTTGTGGGCCAGTCGCATGGGCCATGTTGTATGCCTACTGGTACAAATTCAAAGGGAAAAACCGGATATTCAATACACCTGATATTTATACTCGATCTCCAAGTGATCCTGTGGTGGCTGCAGCCGTCAACGAGCTTGGCCACCAAACAGAAACCGATCTGGGACAGTTCAATGAATCTACCTACGGTCGTACGTGGCCGAAGAATTTTTGCAAAGGAATCAAATATGCCAAAAATCGGGGGTACAGGCACTCCAGATGCCAAAGGATTCAGGGCACCGAATTCAATAAATTCGACCACATCAAACGCTATTTGCAAGCGGATAAACCTGTGGTCCTGCTTATAAAGCACGATGGGCGCGGTGCCATTTTGGACCACTTGGTCGTTGTTGAAGGAGCCCGGATCAGGCAGGAAAAGGTAAACGGTAAATGGCGTGATCGCGATGTTGAATACCTTGTTAACTTTGGCTGGCAATCAAAAACGAAATCCGAGTGGATATCGGTGCGACAACGTGGGCGCAATCAGGGCAAAATTCACTCGGCCGGCTCGGCTTTTCTGGTCGACGTCAGTCGCACCCCATTGCCGGAAGCTGCCGATGCTAATGAAGCGGCGTGCAAGGATTGGTGCCTGGGGGAGGGTGGCCAGTCTAAAAATTGTCGCATGTGTTCTCACCTGGTTGGTTGCGGTCCCGGTTACGAATCTGTGAAAAGTTTCAAAGGTGCTGCCAAAAACTGGCATGCCTGCGTCAAGAAAAGCACTCGACGGTCAGATGCCTCTGAAAAAAATCGCCGGGATTGCGAACTATGGTGCCGGGATCATCGTGGGGACAAAGGGTGCGTCAAGTGTGACACCCGTGTTGATTGTGGCCCTGACTACAAAGGTATAAAAACTTGGAAAGGCTATGGCAACAACTGGCATGCCTGTCGAAAGAGGGGCCCCTCCAGACGAGATCAGGCATCTGATGAAAATCACCGAGCCTGCCAGCAATGGTGTGACGGCAATAAACCCCAATGTGTGAAGTGCTCGAAAAAAATGGACTGCGGAGTTGGCTTTAAGGACTTGAAGAGCTGGAAAGGCTATGGCAACAATTGGCACGCATGTGGAAAAAACACGTATGGTCGTGAGTCTGAAAAAAACAAGGCTGATTGCGGGGACTGGTGCAATAATAACAAACCACCTTGTGAGAAGTGTTCAACAAATAAAGGTTGCGGCAAGGGGTTAACGGCAATGAAAAGCTGGACAGGCAGAGGCAAGAATTGGCACGCATGCCGCAAAGCCAGTTCGGCGTCCAATCATGAAGCTTGTGATCTGTGGTGCAATGAGAACAAACCTGACTGCGCTAAATGCTCCACACATGTAGGCTGTGGCAGGGGATATAAAAAGATAAAGTCTTTTAAAGGTCGGGGAGACAACTGGTTCGCTTGTAGAAAAAGATAGTGATTCAATGCGGAAGAAATTAGTGCCTTACTCCAGAAAGACTGCTATAAAAAACAGGTAGGCGTAGACTCCGAGAAAACTGGAGACTAGCTTAATGCGAGAAGTAGGGTCAGGTCTTGAAAAATCAGTTTACAGCGGAGTAAAGAATCTTTATTTACCAAAAAACGATAATTCAAGACCTGACCACTGCCTCCCTGTGTTGAGCGTGCAAAATAAAATCACCCATGATGGCAATAAAACCAAAAACTATTACGTATATAGACAGTTAACCTAAAAAATCCGATTTTCTTCTCATAGGCAATGCCAACGATTAAAAAGATATTACCCAGCCTCATTGATTCTACCTGAACCCCACTCATGGGCCTGTTCGCCCTTTATCGCCTCTAATCCAAGTACCCAGCCACGTGGTCTAAATCGATCGTCCAGCCTATAGTTAGGGGCATTGTCGCGTACAGCAACGTTAAACCCCCATCCTGCATCTTCAGCATCTTGCGTCATAAAGCTACAAGTAGCTTGATTGTGCATTGGAAAGTATGCGCGATCAAACCCCTGGTTATGTGGGTAAGCCTCTTCGATATCCCCTTGGTGCCATTTTCCGACATGGGCTGTGTTGTATCCAGCCTGCGATAATACTTCTGCGATTGTAACCTCATCACGGTGTAAGCCTCCAGCCTCTGGGGGAACGATTTTTGCCTCAAACATGTGGCTACGTGTAGGGATACGACCAGTTAAAAATGCTGCACGTGTTGGGGTGCAACTAGGCTCACTATACATACGTGAGAATGCAGCCCCTTCTTGACCAAGTTTATTTATATTTGGAGTTTTATAGCCACGAATTTGATTCAATACTGGAATACCAAACTCACCGAAGCCCACATCATCAACAAGAATATATATAATATGTGGTGGTTTCCCGTCATTCTTCTCTTGTAAATCAGTAAGTTTCTGGTATATTTGCTTATCTTATGCAGACCAAGCTTCACTATGCTGATCCAAGAGCACATAGTGTTCTGCATCATGATGAATAGGTTGCGCGTTCGCTACACAACAACCCATTGCTAACATTCCTGCAATTTGCAGCATGTAACTAGCTGGAAAATGTATTCTCATAATCACCCTCTATCAAATTAGTTATTTAACCGATTACCTGTACCTATGTCCTGGCCATATGGGCCTGTCACCACCATTACCGATTGAGGCATCTAAATTAAAGCCAACATTCTTGTTAAAGCTTTTTCCTAGGAGCTTGTCCGAGAATGGCTTTCGAAGTCTACGCTATCTGCCCAAACTCTTCGGATTTTTCGCAAAATAATGCTCCCAGGTAAGCGTAGACTCCGATATTGCGTATATGGCTGTGCTTATTTTGCGAAAACTTCTCGATTGTGACCAAAACCCTTATTCTCGGACAACCTCCTAGCTGGAGCTCAGCGATGGCGGGAATGCAGTTGTAGGCCTAGTTGGTAATCGCTCGGTCTTGGTTGATTAATCGATCGAAGTGTCAAGGACCCCGTTCTCCACTTTATATTGTTCCCATAGATCGACCAGTTCTCTGAGTTTCTGTGGGTTCTCGGTGCTGAGATCCATTAGCTCTGCAGGATCTTCCTTTATGTTGAACAACTCCCAGTCGCCTTTGCCCATGGGTTCAGGCATCCAAAGTACCTTCCAATCTCTTTGAAAATAAGCCTTTAAACCAAAGAGCTCATATCCAACTTGGCTTGCTCCAGCATATGGGGTCATTGTTTCACCATTGAACAATTCAAGTACAGAACTGCCTTGCACGGGAATAACCTTACGACCATTGATCTCTTTTTCGAGCTTTACATTCGCCACATCAAGAAGAGTTGGCATGATGTCCCTGATGTGAAAAAACGAGTGGTTTATTTTTCCGGCGTTGGCCATTTTGCCGGGCAGCTTCACCAGCATTGGAGCCTTGATACCACCCTCGGCAGTCACCCCCTTGAACAACCGACTGGGTGCCATGCTGGCTTGAGCCCAGCCCGGCCCAGGATCGACAAAAGAGTTGGGTAAGCCACGGTTTTCGAAGCTGTTGTCAAATGAATTTATGTACTCATCTGTCTGACCAGGATAATCTTCAAGTGAGCCACCGTTTGCGCCATTGTCCGAGATGAAAATGATCATCGTGTTGTCGTACTCACCTGTTTCTTTCAGGTAATCGATCAAGCGAAGAATCTGTTCATCCATGTAGTCTATCATTGCGGCATAGATTTCCATATCGCGGCCAGCATTTTTCTGCTCATCAAGAGATAACTTGTCCCATGCTTTTACCGTATTCAAACGTGGGAAAGGCTTAGTGTCTTTTGGAAGAATTCCAAGATCTACCAACGCTTGAAAACGCTGAGCTCGCAATTTGTCCCATCCCCCGTCATACATGCCCTTGTATTTATCTATGTATTCCTTTGGGGCATGCAGCGGGTCATGGGGTGCTGTATAGGCGAGATAAGCAAAAAATGGTTTGCCGTCACCCTGGTTTTTGCGCATCCACTGGAGCACATTGTCAGTGTAGTCTTTGGTGGAATAGAAATCTTCAGGTAATGATTCCACAGGGGTGCCGTTTCGTTGATAGATCATGACCTGATCGTGTGCAGGAGTAACTGGCTTTTTGTCACTCCAGTGACTGCCTCCACCCGGTACCAGAATAAAAGTTTCGTCAAAACCTCTGGCGTATGGGCTGGTCTCCGCATCATGGCCAAGATGCCATTTACCAACCATGTATGTATGATACCCTCCGGTCTTCAAGGCCTCGGGGAGGGTGGCAACATCGAAGTTAAGATATCCTTCATAACCTGGAACGTCTTCCATTTCCGGAGTTTTCAGTTCTCCCATCGTTCCAAGTCCCGCCCTGTGATTATCTACACCAGAAAGTAGAACCGATCGGCTTGGGGAACATGTGGGCAACACATGAAAATTGGTCAGCTGCAGGCCATCTTCAGCCAAAGTATCCAGTGTCGGAGTTGCAATTTCACTACCAAACGATCCAATATCGGTATAACCCATATCATCTGCAACGATTAGGAGGATATTGGGACGCTTAGACTTAACAGAAGCCACTTCGTCAGTGGAAGGTTTGGGTTTTTGATAGCAACCCACAAAAAAAAGCGTTGCCACGACTAAAAAACACACACTCAAAGTGTTTATTCGTTTCCTCTTCATCTGTTCTAGGTCTCCATTTGCATGGGGCTGCTTGCCTGTGGCCCAATAAGGATTGCTTTATTATCCCCCCAGCAAAGCCGGGGGGTAACTAAAAGAAGTTAGTAACTAAACCGAATACCTGTACCTATGCCCCAATCATAAGGTCTATCACTGCCAATCCCGATTAAACCATCTAAATATAAGCCAACGCTCTTGCTTAAGCTTTTTCCAAGCTGTAACTCAGCAGTGGCCGGAATAGCGTTGTCATGTTCCCAGTCAATTGGAACCTTAGCATCTAGTTTGACCCACATCTTTTTCGGCAGAGGTTTCAGTGCGATAAGTCTAAAAGCAGTTGTGTTCACATTTTCGCCACTATAGTCCAAAAATTGCTGGACTAGGGGGATCAATGTCACACCTCCTACTCCCATGGCTAGGCCGACAAAGGGTCCCAACTGATCAGAATCCGATCCAATACCTTTTTTCTGGTCACCTAAATCAACAATCCAATCTAACCCAAGAGCAACTCTATAATTAACCTCCCCCCAAGACCCTTCTGTTGGAAAGTAAATGGCCTTCAAGGTTGCTGATTCAAGGTTGTTTTCGCTGGAACCTGTCAAGTTAGTTTCCCAATAGTGGAGCTCATATTTAATTTTAAGGGAATCAAGAGCCATGAATGCTCCGTCAATAAAAATATCATTTACATGGCCTTCCTCCATATCAAGATATTGGTATCGAAGGTCAGTGTTTTTAACTTTTGCCAAAGGGTTACTTGCATTTTCACCACCGCTCTCTTCAGTTGCTCCAGCATAAGAGGCTGTAGTGAAAATGAAAAAAAGACAGGCCATTAGCCTCATATATATCAACAACAAGTGACTATGCATCATAGTTAGCTCCGTTTTTGAAAAATTTTCCTGGTCTTGTAGCTGTTTAGCAGTGCTCTACCAGTATAAGGAAAGACCCATCAAAGGGCCTTGTTCTGTAGCGTCATAAGCGTATCTATCAAGCCCAGAACCGTTGTCATAGTCATAATCCATCCAACGAAATCCGACAAAGGCAGACCCCCAGTCTCTAAACTGATAATCAAGGATAAACGACACATTCAAAACAAAATCAGATCCGCCAACACCAATATCCCCACGACTGATGAGTGTCCATTTATCAATAAATTGAGTCCAGAGCCTCACTCCGGCAAACACATCCCACCAGGATTCATTTGAATCCAAAAGGTTCGATCCTGTTTGAGGCCCAATTTCAAGATCCTGGTATGTCCAACGTAACCCCAATATCGGTTCAACATCTGTATTGCCCCACCAGGTAGAAACTCGGTACCCTGCTCCAAACTCAGCTTTCTGGACAGTAAAGTCGACATCTATTGTAGGACCATTGGGAATTTCCGAGGAAGGCTCAAGTTTCACATATTGATATTCAGTGAAGAAAGCTAAATCTTTTTTTTGAGCCTCAAAATGCAAGGTGAAAACTGCAGCCATATTATCTAACAAATCATCTTTAAAATTAAGCTCTAGTGGTGCAGAAACATCTCCAATTTGTTGAGTACCGTCAACACTCATTCCCCATAGGAAAAGAGGAGAAAGAGCAAATTGCCATTCATCTGAGCCTCGTTCTGTTCTGGCCAGAGCATGAGAAGCTAAATTTATAATGATGAAATTGAATACAATTATAAATGATGTTTTCCGCATAAATTCCCACCCCCCTAAAAAATTATGATCCCCTGAATGGTTATGAAGATTGGTCTAAAATACAATTAGAGATAATATTATGGACAACTGCGGAAAGAGATGTTTTTTCCTTCTCCGCAATACTCTTGAGTTTGGCCAATTCACATTCTGTGACAAATGTGACAATACGTTTATTTCGTACTATCCCCGGATTCATAGGTGGTCGGCCTAATCGTTGCTTAGTTTTTTTTTTTGCCTGTAATTTTCACCACTACCATCTCCTGCATTCTCAATAGATCATCAGATATTGATCCTCTCTTAGAATTTACCGGTAAAAAAAATTGCAATATAGTTATAAATAGATAATTTTAAGATATCTTGCTACCCGATTAGTCTGGGGCCTATCCCAATCGTCCGGGTTTTATTAGATTGGGTAAAAAAAACTTGGGGTGTAATGATGGAATTCATTCGACCTTTTAAAAAATTCCCGTTATTCACATCAAATGTCATCGAAGAATGTGAGGCAGTAATTGCAAACGCTTTAACAGACGTAACTATCTTGAAAAAGGACACTCACAATCAATTTCGAATAGATCTGGGGACAATTGAAATAGGCAGAATGTCCTTTACTTACAGTTTTTTCAAGAACAACGTTATGCTGAAACCAGGGGTGCCAGATGACGATTTTCATTTAGTTTTTAGCAGTGGTAGACCAATAAGAATCCAAATAGGAAAAAAACTGGTCATAGTCTCAGGTAGGAAAGGGGCTATTCTAAATACAGACAACTTGACACGCATTGAACGGGCAGATCATTCTAAGGTTATAGATATACGAATACCCCGGCAAGTCGTACAGCAACATTTTGAGTATTTGACAGGACACTATTGTAAAAGCTCGCTTGATTTTAAAAACTCCATCGATATGACTAATGGAAATGGCGCAATGCTTGGTCGAATGTTCGATTACATTATTCAAGAGCTAGATTCTGATGACCTACTATTGACTAATCCTGGACAGAGCAGAAGCATTACTCACATGCTGTTAGCTGCCATTCTCTCACTCCCACACAACAAGTTGGAACAACTTAGCCAAAATAAAGGTAGTAGTAGCATCGCTCCTGCCACAGTTCGTCGTGCAGAAGAGTATATGAGAGCTCATCTGCACGAACCAATTACTATTGTCGATTTACTGCAAATCAGCGATTGCAGCAGGAGTGTTTTATTTTCATCCTTTCAGAATGCCCGCGACTACACACCAATGGAATTTTTAACGGAACAAAGGTTGCAGCTTGCCCGGAAGCATCTCCTTCATCCCAAAGAAACGGACACTGTTTCCTCAATTGCCACTCGTAGCGGGTTTGTTAATCTTGGCCGTTTTGCGCAAAACTATGGTAAACGATTTGGAGAACTTCCCTCAAAAACTTTAAAAAAGGTAAAAGGAAAAATATGAACATAAATTATTTATGTGAGGCAATCGCTTGGCAAGGGTGAGTTATTTGCTGAAAGGATTCTGAAGAGATCCTGTAGTTGTAACGGTTGAGCGTCGATTATTTCGTAGTTTAATTAGAACCTGTCTATTGACAAGTGGACAGTTCTTGTGTACACATTTTTTTCGTAATTCAATTCATTTAGTGCCTTACTCCAGAACTTCTGTCATAAAAAACAGGTAAGTGTAGACTCCGAGAAATCAGGAGACTGTTTTGAAAATGAGGTACTTATCCAGCGATTCTAACACCCCACAAGGGGGTATAAGTGCCTCGAAGGTCTCACTTCGTTCACTATCTGTTGGTAAAAGTAAGTTCACGATTTCATAAAGAGCTCCCGAGTTTCTTGTTTTTTATGACAGAAGTTCGGGAGTAAGGCACTAAAAGAGTTTCTGACTAGTCGGGTTAGGAGATTTTATGTTCACCAATTCAATTGATCTTGTGCTGTACGTTACCGGGAATACCGCAGCGTAACCAGACAGACGATTGATACCACATCAGCAGGCGCAGATTCGGACTTCATTTCGGGGCTATGCCAGCTGTGCTTTTTTCTTGGTTCCGTCGAACCTCTGCACTATTCTTGCGTCTTTTTTCCGGTAACTGTTCTTCGTCTTTCTTTTCATGCCTGACGAGCATTCGATTTCGGTGTTTCCATGTACTGAAGATTCGACCTGCTCTCGGCTGTGCATACAACACAACAGGGGAACATATATGAAAAACACACACAATAAAAGTCAATTACCTGGGGAATTGTTCTTGCCTAGACTGGTAAAGCTGGGATGGCTACCCTTTTTTCAACAGCAATACGAAAAATCAGCTGCCGATTCCACCCCGGCAAGAGTAGTCGGAGTACACAGGCATGTCTATTCAGTCACGCAAGGAGATGGAGTATTCCACGTCTCGCTTGCCGGTAGGCTGTATAACCAGGCAGGTGGAATATATCCGGTGGTTGGCGACTGGGTGCTTGTGAAAGAACAGGTTATTACAACCATCTTTACAAGAAATAATCTGTTGTCCAGAAAGATAACCGGAGGTAAATCTGGCCGGAAAGCTGGCGTATATGACGAACAGGGAATAGCAGCTAACCTTGATTTTGCCTTTATCGTCTGCGGCCTTGACAGGGATTACAACCTGGCAAGGATTGAACGATACCTCACGCTTGCCTATAATTGCGGTATTCAACCGGTCATTTTGCTTAGCAAAGCAGACCTGCAGCAAAACCCGGAGCAATTTGTCAGCGAGGTGGAGGCCATCGCTCCCGGCGTACCGGTTTATTCTCTGTCACTATATGACACGGATGCGGTTACGGCTGTTTCGACGCTGCTCTATCCACACCGGACGGCTACCTTGATCGGTTCATCGGGTGCTGGAAAATCCACTCTCATCAATCATCTTGCCGGGAAAAACATCAGGCAAACCCAGGCGGTTGGGAAAAGGGTCGGAAAAGGTCGGCATACAACGACGAGCCGTGACCTGTTTCTTCTGCCCGGGGGCGGAATGGTAATTGATAATCCGGGTATCAGGGAAATCGGCCTGTCGAGGCAAGTAACTGAAAGTACGAACGCATTTCCTGATATTGAAGCATTAGCCGGACAATGCAGGTTCAGCAATTGTACGCACACCTGTGAACCTGGATGCCGAGTGCTTGAAGCGATCGGCACAGGAGAAATTTCTTCCAGACGGCTTAATAACTATATCAAGCTGAACAATGAGCTCGATTATACTCGTGAGCGTCAAAACAAAAGCGCCGACAGAGTGGAAAAAGAACGTTGGCAGCATATTTCTAAAAAAGTGAAAAATTTGAAAAACAGGAGAAGTCAACAATGGAAATAATGTATGCAAAATCAACGCATAAGCAAGATCTGCAGGATCTCCAACCGTTGCTTTCGGAGCGGCTAACAGTGGTATCATCAGCACTGTAAAGGGAAAAATCCGATGCGCCGAAACGTTGCACCAGCCTGAACATTGGCGGGAATAAGCGAGTGGCAAACTGCTCAGGGATAAAACCTGAGTAGTTTGCCATAAGAAATATTAATTTCGTAACCGTTCACCGCCCCCCTTCAAAAGATTGCATAACCAGAGTCCGTAACCGTTCGTTCAAGCTGGGTTCCTGGCTATAGTTGGCTATGCCAGGAGGCCTGATCGGACGAAAATGGGGTGCTGGTGAACGGTTACATAATTTCTATGAAACAATCTTCTCTGCTCGAACTCCTTTAATAAAATTCATACAGAACTGATCATTGCCGGCAACCATATCGGCGGTCTGCATCAACCCCATAATATCCTTATCAAGCGGATCCATAATAGCAGAGTCGTAGCCGTTTGCTATCATCATGGCGAGAAAGCAGCGGTTGATGATTTTGCGTTGAGGAAGTCCAAAGGAGATGTTGGACAATCCTCCAGTGGTATGAACACCTTCCAGTTCTGTCATGATGATTTTCACCGCATCCATGGCAATGGTTCCATTATTGATGTCAACACTCATCGGCTGAATGAGGGGATCTATAAAAATGTCATCGCGTTTGAAACCGATCTGTTCCAGCTTCTCCACAAGTGTGCGAGCTCTGGATACGATGTCTTCGATCGTCTTCGGCATTCCTGAGTCATCCATACAGAGGGCAATGATTCTGCACTCCTTGCCCTCAAGATATTTGATCATCGGGTCAAAACGGTCTTTCTCGAGACTGATTGAGTTAATCATCGGCTTTTGCTTTACAAGTCCGTAGGCCATTTCGAGGATATTAGGGTCAGGGCTGTCAAGGCAGAGTGGCAGTTCGGTTGCCTCTTGGACAACCTCAATGAGCCATCTCATGTCACCTTCTTCCTCGCCAATCCTGGCTCCACCATTGACGTCGATATAAGTTGCCCCTGCTTCGGTTTGTAGTCGGACGTCGTTTTGAATGTAGTCGGCATCACGTTCGGCTACTGCAGCCTGAACCTTTTTCAGAGTGGTGTTGATACGTTCTCCAATTACTGTAAACATGGTATGTCCTGTTAAATGAGGTGAAGTGGGATGTATTAAAGGCTATGCATTCATCGCTTTGGCGATTTTACTGGCTGATCCGGCATCAGGGGCATAACCGTCAGCCTTTACTTTATCGGCGAATTCCTGATTAACAGGGGCACCACCTATAATGATTTTCAAGCTGTCACGTAAGCCGCTCTCTTCTATACTTTCAATTGTATTTTGCATCATCGACATGGTGGTGGTAAGAAGCGCTGAGAGCCCGACAATATTTGGCTTGTGCTCTCTGATGGCCTCAATAAATTTTTCCGGTTCCACATCTACACCCAGGTCGATTACCTCAAAACCAGCGCTTTCCATCATCATGAGCACCAGGTTTTTGCCAATATCGTGGAGATCGCCTTTTACTGTACCGAGTACCACTTTTCCCGCAGAGGCGGATTCGCCATCTGCCAGTAATGGTTTTAAGATTTCCACAGAAGTTGACATGGCCTGGGCTGCCATTAGTACTTCCGGAATGAACATGTCCCCGCTTTCCATTTTTTCACCGACGATATCCATACCGGCAATAAGTGCCTTTTGTAAAATATCATTGGCTGGGGTACCCTCATCCAGTGCATTTTGCACGAGTTCTTTGAGTTTGGCACCGTCGCCAGTGATGAGTGTCTCGGTAATTAATTGTAAATTTGACATGTTATGAACTCCTTGTCTGTTGAGTTAGTTCCTGAAAAGACTTTATGTGTTTGGCTGGTCCGTAGCCGGGAGTTTTTATTACAACCAATAGAAACTCCCGAAGATAATTGGGTATGGGCTAGCTTTAAATCCGTGCTGGGTTACATCAGGCAGGGATTACTTTCTTGACAGTTTCCATGGCTTTTTCGGAAAGCTTTGCATTGAAACGTGATCTGATAGCAAATTCAAGCATCTCCATGGTGAGTGCTTTTTCTTTGCCAGCCAGGACACCAAGAGAGGCTAAGGCCCAGTCCGGTTTGCTGACTTTATATTCTTTAAAGTCAATTTCGTAAACTTCAGCTTCTGTTTCAGGAATCGCTACACTCTTTTCCTTAAGTACAAAGGTGGAAGCCGGCAATGTCTTAAAGATGTTCTTACGCCTCTGCACCCCTTCATCACTGAGGGCCAGTACAACGGAGGGTTTCTTACTTCCTGCATAGCCAATTTTCTTTGGAGACATGAGGATTTCACTGACTGATTGTCCACGAAGTACAGTGATATTATAATCGTTCTTCATGGAGACGTTCATCCCGGCCGACATTCCCGCATAACAGACAATATCACCAGCAGTAACAATTCTCATCCCGGCACTTCCGAGGATTACGACTTCCTGTTGCTCCGATTTTTCAATAGTGAATTTATTTTCAATGGTGACGGGCTCAGGAAACACGGTTTTTTCTTTGGCAAGCTTTCTATAAAGTTCGCCATATTCAGGCCGTACGTTCTTTTCAAGCAACCCATCTCTTTTGGGCAGCTCTTCAATCATCTGATCAAGGATTTTCGGGGTGAGCGAATTCTTTTTGGTATAACGCCCGGTACACAAGCCAAGGGTTTCAAGAACTGAAAAGCCTTTGTGTTGCATAGCCGCCACGATCTGATCACTCAGATCCGCGCCATTGCCGGAACAGCGACTGACCCAACTTGCACCGGCACTTTCCGCCACGGCACAGATATCAATTGGAATTTCGGCCTGGTTTAAAAATTCCGATCCGGCGACAGCGTCCGCTGGAGTGGTCACGGAATATTGTCCTCCGGTCATACCAAAGTTGAAATTATTGAGAATAAGCAGGGTGATATCAAGGTTGCGCCTGCAGGAAGCGAGAACGTGGGCGCCACCGATGCCAAGTCCACCATCTCCCATGGTCACTATGACATTCAGCTCGGGATCAGCAAGTTTCAAGCCGGAGGCATAGGTTAAAGCACGACCGTGCAGCCCATGGTGTGCATGGACATTGAAAAAGGTATCAAAAAGACCGGAACATCCTATGTCACTGACAATAACTGTTTTATCGGCGGGGAGACCAAGCTTTATTAAAGCCTTGTCGAGCCCTTTAGTGATATTTTGATGGGTACAGCCCGGACAAAATACTGGTGGGCGGTTTTCATTCAGAAAGCTAGTCATTTTCAATGACCTCCATTATTTTTGCAGGGGTGATCAGAACCCCGTCCATCTGGCCGTAAAATTCGATCTTCTTATCCAGGAGAATCTTCTGAATTTCGCCGACATACTGACCTTGATTCATTTCAATCACTACAACTCTTTTAAAAGATGCGGCTTTTTCCCTGAGTAGTTTTTCAGGAACCGGCCACAACGTTTTCAGGGAAAGGGTGGAGACAGGTTTCCCTTTATCTTCAAGCATGGCGCTGGCGTCGTCTACAGCCCTTGAGGTCACGCCATAGCTGATAATGAGAGTATCTGATCCTTCCTTAAGGTCTTCTTCAAAAAGAGAGAGTCGTTCTTCTGCTGCAAGAATTTTGTTTTCCAGTCTCTTCTGGGTTGCTGCAATTACTTCAGGATCAATGGTTATATACCCATCAGGCCCGTGGGTGGAAGAGGTTTGCCTTACCAGTGTTTCTCCGCCAATTGGAAGAAAAGCAGGGGCCGCGTTATCCTTTGCCTGAAATGGAATATAGTTTTCACCCTCAAACATTGTTCGTTCGACGAGTGGCGGAAGTTCAACCGCATCAAGGTCAAAACTTTCCTTGGTCATGCCGATCTCTTTATTGGAGGCAATGAAAACAGGACATCTGAACTCTTCTGCGTAGTTGAAGGCATGAACAGTCAGGGTGTAACAATCCTCGGCATCTTTTGGAACCAGAACGATGACGGGAAGACCACCGGTATTTCCCCAGCGTAAAAACTGAATATCACTGTCAGCACCACGGGTAGCCGAACCTGTGGAAGGTCCAAGCCTCTGGACATCTGCAATCACCATGGGAATTTCACTGCCTATGGCAAAAGAGATCTGCTCACTGTAAAGGCTGATTCCGGGGCCGGACGTGGCAGTCAATACTTTACTGCCCGCCATGGCAGCGCCAATGCAGTATCCGATTGAGGCAATCTCATCTTCCCCCTGAACACAGATCCCGCCTTTCGGAGGCAGCATTTTAAGCATACCGTTAAAAATTGTGGTGGCCGGTGTAATCGGATAACCTGCAAAGAAATTACATCCTGCAGCAATCGCTCCTCTGGCGACAGCCTCGTTCCCTTCCATAAATGATAAAGCCATTTTTGTTTCCTCAGGTTATTTAACCTTTCATCAAACGAGCTCATAAAGTTGACTGGAGAAACAATCAACCCCATAAGCCCGTTATATGTTGTGAAAATTAATGTCGAAATATTGATCGACAAAGGGTTTGTTTTTGAACTAACCCTGGTAACAGGTACTAGCACCCCACAAGGAGGTATAAGTGCCTTCACGAAATTCATTCACCAAAAACAACAGATAAGCGCAGGCTTCGAATGAATTTCTAAGGCACTAATAGTTAACACTGAACACATCACTACTATTTATCTGTGTTGTTTTCATCATACAATAGTTGACACACCTTTGGACCCCAGTACAGGGTCGGCAGCATAAGCAGTCCCACAGGAACGGCGGTTACAACGATAAATGATTGCAAGGCACCAATACCACCAGCCCCCATAAAAATAAGAGCTGCTGCAACAGCACCCATGGCAATAGCCCAAAAGGCGCGGATCCACTGAGGAGGTTCATCAACACCGGTAACTGCAACTGCCATGGAAAATGCCATACCAGAGCCGGTTGTCACCAGAAAGAGCAGAACCAAAACCAGGCATACCGGCACCATCAGTTGGCTCAAGGGGAACTGGCTTACAATGGCCATCAGGGCCGCTGGCAGGTTAAAACCACCATCGGAGGCAAAGGCTGTCGAGACAGAACCAGGATTGCTGAGCTCATAAAATATACCGGAGCCGCCAAGTACAGAGAACCAGAAATTGGTGATAAAAGGAGCCAGGATGCTGATAGCAATGACAATTTCTCTAACAGATCTGCCTCTTGAAATACGGGCCACCAGGATTGCCATCATAGGGCCATAACCAAGGAACCATCCCCAGAAAAATACCGTCCACCAGCTTAACCAACCGGTCTCTGCTCTATACAGGGTCAAGTTGAAGAAGTTATCAAACATAAGTCCCTGGGCACCTAAAAAGGCGTCGATAATAAAACCACCAGGGCCTGCAATAAGAGTGAAAGCAATGACAAATATGGTGAGAAAAACATTAAAACGAGCCAGTTTTTCGATACCTTTTTGAATGCCTGTGCAGGCTGCGATTGCGTAGATTGCAGTAGCTATGGCAACGATAACAAACTGTGTGCCATAGGTATCGGGTATGCCAAAGGTTTTGCTGAGGGCGTAGGATAGCTGCAGACCTAAAAATCCTATGGGGCCAATGGTTCCGGCGGCCACAGCAACCAGAGAGGTAGCATCAGCGGTAACACCTAACCAGTTTTTCATTACCTTATCCCCAAATACAGGATAGAGGAACAGGCGCGGTTTAAGAGCCAGACCTTTATGGTAGTGATAGTACATCAGAGGCAGTGCTGCGAGAGAACCAAGAATTGACCAGGCTAAGAAGCCCCAATGCAGAAAACCCTGGGCCATTGCAGGAGCCACAGCTTCTTTGGTCCCCTTGGCAATAACACCAAAAGAGGGAGGTGGCGAGAGGAAGTGGGCCAGGGGTTCTGCAGCGGACCAGAACACGCCGCCACCGGCAAGCAGGGTACACATGATGATTGAAATCCACTTGAAGGTGCTCATCTCAGGTTTATCGAGATTACCAATCCGTACGTTACCGTATTTGGTGCAGGCAAGTCCGATGGCAATAAGAAAGGTAAGAAGAAGCAGAACTTGCCAATATGCTCCAAAATAGGTGCATGAAAAGGCAAAGCTTTTGTTGACGGTAGCTTTGGCAAAATCAACATCTATAAGAGCCATAGCGGTAAAGAGCACAAGGATTCCGCCGGAGATACCGAACACCGGCCAATCAATTTTAATTTTTTCGTTGTTTTCCATTAAACTTCTCTCCTCTTAGTTTATTTATATTCCGCAAGTGATCAGCGTAGGTGTCAAAGGTGCTTATCCCGGCTAAATTATCGTTTACCGGGATTAAGCTCTTTTGGAGTTACTCAGCCTGGGCATCCAGTACAATTTTATCGATGGCTGCTTCAACCTCTTCAGTTAATAGTTTGGCGGGTGGGTTTTTGAGCATTTCGTGGACGATGGTGGTGGCCTTGTCAATAACGCTCAGCTTGCCCTGTTGCTCCCAAACCTCCCAGTTTCTACGTTCAATTATCTTAGGCATCCAAAGATTTGCACGAAAGTTTTGGAAGGTGTGAGCATTGGACAAAAATTCGCCGCCGATTCCTACCTGCTCGATGGCCTCGACTGCTATGGTGGACTCATCAACAACCACCTCTCTGGTCAACCGTTCAACTGCACCGATACATTCATTGCAAAATACAAGATCAGGGAAATCTACCACCAGATCCATATCGAGCTGCATACTGTCCATTAGATCTGCGCCATAACCGGCGACTGAACCGACCATACCGGTCTCAAAACCCGCCTGTGCATCGAGGATTTTGGTATCTCTCAGCATGGATGGCATACGGATTGGTAAATTGTAATGTCTGCCCATCTGTCCCATGGCAGCTTTTAAAATACCAAACTCTGGGGAAGACATAGATATGTCACCACTTTGCATATTGGTGCTTCTTGCAAATGAGGTGTACACTAGAGGTGCGCCAGAATTGACCAGTTGGGTCAATACTATAACCGCCAGAATCTCAGCATTGGTCTGGGCGATAGTACCGGCTATGGTTACAGGAGAGGTAACGCCCATGATAGGCCCGGAACTGAGCATCATGGGAATTTTTAGTTTGGCCATTTCAATGGCGGCATCTAAAGATTCAAGATCGTGGCTCAATGGGGGAAGAGTTAACATCCAGCCGGAAATTGGAGGACGTTTAAGAACCTTCTCTTCACTGCAATCCATTGCCAGTGCGCACATCTTTACAGCATCACGCACACACTGTGCGCCGAGCATTCCGCCGGTGATGTGTTTGGTGGTATTTTTTATGGTGGTGGCCCAGGTGTACCAGTCATTGTAGGCCCCAGGAACATCCTGTGGGGTTACCAGTCCACCATTGACACTGATACCTGGAAGCTGATCCGCAATAGACGTTAGCTTTGCAAGATCATCATCCGTAGCTAATCTCTTTTCACCGGTAAATGGGTCCATCACATTGACGGCCATGGTCATACAAGAGAGCCTTGGGGTGTGATCTGTGAAATGGATGTCATGCTTTTCGTCCCGTCCATAAAGAACCAGTTCGTCACGTTTAGGAACAGTCTCAAGGGCCTTGTCTACAAGACCTGACGGTATTTTAACGACATCATCCTCCACTGTGGCACCTGCAGCTGCAAACAACTCCAGTGCCTCAGGGTGAGGAAACCTTATTCCTATGTTCGCTAGGATCTCCAGGGAACTTTTGTGTAGTATCTCAATTTCCGGATCGGAAAGATATTTCAGAGTAGGTTTCAATTGCTTCCTCCTTTTTAGGACGCGGGAATGTTATTTTCGTGAAGGTACTTATTCCGTTTATCGGGGTTAATTAAGCTTTTTTTTCCAGTAGTGCTTTCCTTAGTTTTTCAGGGGTCACGGGTAACTCGTAAAATCTGATGCCAACCGCGTCGTGGATTGCATTTAAAACTGCTGCAGCCACTGGGTTGATGGCTGGCTCCCCAATACCTTTGGCGCCAAAAGGGCCATTGGGATCATTGGTTTCGACAAATGCTGTATGGATGGGAGGCAAGTCCTTGGCACCGGGAATCCGGTAATCAAGGAAGTTGGGATTCATCAGCACCCCTTCATCGTTGTAGTACATGTCTTCCATCAGCGCCCAACCGATGCCCTGGGCAACTCCACCCTCCAACTGCCCTTCTAAAAGAACCGGGTTGATCACCTTACCGACATCATGTACAGCCCAATAATTGGTTACCTGTACATGACCTGTATCCGTATCAACCTCCACCTCCGCTACATGGGTGCCGTAGGGGTAGACCGGAGAAATATTTCCATAGTAGGTACTGTCGGGGAGTACGGTGGGGGGAATATAATAGCCCACTCCTGTGAGTGTCATGCCGCCATGGCTGAAGGCATAATCACTGCCAACCTCGGCAAAAGTGCAAAGTTCCTCGCCGGTTTTTTTATCAATGATAAAGCTGTTCTTGCTATCCAGTTCATCCTGGGGCTTCTCCGTCATTTTCGCAGCGGCTTCCATTAACACTTTGCGAGCTTCCTGGGCAGCGTTAATAACACCGTTGCCACCTATGACTGTGCCCCTTGTGGCAAATGAGCCAAGTCCCAGGGACGATATCTGGGTATCCACCATGGCCACTTCGATATCATCAAATGAGGCTCCGAGCACTTCACAGGCCAATTGAGCAAAGGCTGTGTCCTGCCCCTGTCCCATATCACACTCTGCGTGTATCAGAATAATCTGGCCAGCTTCACCTATTCTGATGATGGAGGAGGCTCCGTCAAAGGGTCTGAAGAAGGGTCTGTTCCCAGAAACATGCATGCAGCTGGCAAGGCCCATACCTTTTTGGATCTTGTCCAGTTTTTCACTACTGGATTTCTCTTCCTTTCTCTCTTTCCAGTGGCACATTTCATCGATTTTATCGAGGCTGGCCTGTAGCCCGCAGGTGTTGATCTTCCAGCCGTGGGCATTGAGATCACCGTCATTGAAGGCATTTTTCAATCGAACATCCATGGGGTCCAAGCCAAGTTCTTGGGCAGCCTGGTCCACTAAAAGTTCCATGGCTACAGTCATTTGAGAGTTGCCAAACCCTCTCATGCACCCGGTTGGGGCTGTGTTTGTATAGATAAGATCCGCTTTGCCCCGGACATTTTCAAAGTTGTACAGGGCGTCAATACGATAGGTTGCGGTGCTGGTGATAGGCACCCCATAAACTGTTCTGGCACCGTTGCCGGTGAAAAGGCGGCTCTTTTTACCTATAAATTTCCCTTCTTTCGTCAGGGCCAGCTGGACATTTATTTCCATGGGAACTCTGGGATTACCAGCTTCCATGTCCTCTTCGCGGGTGTTAACCATCTTGACAGGGTTGCCTGTCTTTTTTGCCAAAATAGCGGCAATAAGATGCAGAGGGTATTCAAATTTGGCCCCAAATGCGCCACCAATGGCAGGTTTGATAACCCTTATTTTACCGGGAGAGATCCCAAGGGCTTTGCCATATATCATCCTGATTTTATAGGGAATCTGGATAGGTAACCACATGGTGAGGTTTTCACGGCTGTCCCATTTGGCAATTCCTGCCATAGGTTCCAGATACGCCTGGTAGGCCTGAGAGGTTCTATAGGTGGCTTCTACGACCAGATCAGCCCTTTCAAAGGCTTCATCCACCTCGCCTCTTTCTATATTAAAGGTGAAGGCGATATTGTCAGGATATTCATCATGTAAGACGGGAGCCCCATCATTCAGGGCGTCTTTATAGTCCAGGACGTGGGGAAGTTCTTCATAATTGACTTTGATAAGTGAGACAGCGCGCAGTGCTGTTTCTTCATCAATGGCAGCAACCGCTGCAACTTCATCACCGACAAAACGTACCTTGTCTTTTGCGAGAATTGTCCAGTCGTCCTGGCCGAAGCCCAGGCCAAAAGGAATACCGGGACAATCGTTGTAGGTGATTACGGCCTTAACACCTGGAAGATGTTCCGCCGCACTGGTGTCGATGGATTTAATTTTTGCATGGGCCAGGGGACTGCGCAGTACTTTGCCGATTAACATTCCCGGCAACTGCATGTCAGTCACATATTCAGCAATACCCCTGGACTTGTCTTTTACATCGAGTGCGGTGATACTTTTGCCTACGACATTCATGAGACCACCTCATTATTTGCTACCTTATCAATGGCCTGAATTATTTTTTGATATCCAGTACAACGACATATGTTACCGGAAACGGCTGTTTCTATCTCATCTTCGGTGGGATCGGGATTTTTGTCGAGAAGAGCCTTGCCGACCATAATAAATCCGGGAGAACAGTAACCACATTGGATAGCACCATTTTCTACGAAGGATTCCTGCAGGGGATGCAATTCATCGCCCTGGGCCAGGTCTTCAATTGTGACTATGGTATTTCCTTGTGCCTGTGCAGCAAGAACCATACAGGCGTTGACTGGTTTATCATCCATAATGACAGTGCAGGCTCCACATTCACCGGCACGACAGCCCTGTTTTGTGCCCTTGATATGAAGATCTTCCCTGAGAACCTCTAAAAGAGTCCTGGTATAGTAAGTGTGCACCTGGTGCTCATCACCATTGATATTGAGAGTGATTAATATTTTTTCCATGGTATCAGCTCCTTTCTTCAGCAATTTCTGTAAGTGCGTCCCTGGTACAGATTTCCATCATATCTAATCGATATTCGGCGGTTGAACGGACATCAGAAATGGGGGAACTGGCATCGGCTACCATCTTCGCGGTGGCTGTAATGGTGTCTTGATCCAGTGTTCTGCCAATGAGATATTTTTCGGCTTGCTCTGCCCGGATTACCGTGGGTGCAACGGCCCCTAAACAGAGGCGGGCATCGATGATTTTGCCACCATCAAAATGTAGAAAGGCGGTAATGCTCACCAGGGATATATCAACAGAACGCCGCAATTTACGGCAGACGTATTTACCGGATACATCACCTTCAATTTTTGGGATAACGATTTCGCTTAACAATTCGCTTTCTTTCAGACAGGTCTGACCGGGTCCGGTTGCAAAATCTGCGAGAGCAAGGGTTCGCTCTCCTTCAGGGCCCACCAGGCGTACCGAGCTGTCCAGGGCCATCAAAGATGGGACTATTTCCGCAGAAGGAGCAGCATTACAGACATTACCACCAGCTGTTGCACTGTTTCGTATCTGCCAGGAACCAAGTTTGGAGGCAGCGTAAGGTAAAAAGGGATAAATGGATTTCAGTTCTGGGTGTTCTTCCAACTGATTCATTGTTGCCATGGCCCCGATGATCCAGGATCCATCTGCTTCTTGATGAATGGAACGAAGTTTTTCGATCTTGGAAAGATTCAGAATTGAACTAAGGTTGAACTTTTTGTTATCCCAGCCAATAAGAAGGTCCGTTCCCCCAGCGAAAACAAGGGTGTCGGGATTATTTTGATAGAAAACTATCGCTTCAGAAAGTTCTGTTGGAGAATAGAAACATTCAGCCACTGTAAATCTCCTCATTTGGATTAAACGGGGACTGTGGTTCTTTTTCATCGTCCCCGTTGAACATCAGCAGTTTTCTCTAGCAAGGACTTGGTTGTTTAATCCTTGCCAGGAAAACAGAAGGGTATGTCACACCTGGTGCATTTCTATGGTGCCTTTCACTGGACATACGGAATAACATCCACCACAGCCCACACAGTTCTCTTCTTTGACGAAAACCTTTTCTTCGCCCTGCTGCATGGCTTCAGAGAAACAGGCCTTCAGGCACATACCGCAGTTAACACACATCTCCTCATCAACAGTGGCTTTTTCTGCTGGCATCTCGCTGTATTCAATGCAGGCGTCGGTGGCGATGCCCAGCATATCGTTGATGGTCTTATAGCCTTTTTCGTCCATAAACTTATCAAGCCCATCAACTTGTTTTTCTATCCAGCCATAGCCGTAGCACATTACAGCCGAGCATATCTGCACAATGCTAGCTCCGGACATGATAAAGCTAACAACATCACGCCAGTCATATGCTCCATTAGTACCGGTGATAGGGAGTTCGTCACCAAAGGCTTTCCGCACTTCGTTGATCCAACGCAGCGTCAGTGGCTTTGTCCAGGGGCCACCAACTCCAGCCTTACCGTAAATCATCGGCTTACCGGTTTCGATGTCTGGAACAAAGCCGATAAAACGGTTGGTGAGGGTCACCGACGCGGCTCCGGCATCTTTGAGCATTCCGGAGAACTGGACGAGATCTGTGACCTGGGGGGTTACCTTTATGATAATCGGTACCTTGACCGCTTTAGATACCGCTGCAGTAATCTCGCAACCATAATTAAAGTCCTGGCCAACATTCATGCCGGTACGTACCCCAGGCATCAATTTTGGGTGTGGGCAACCAAAGTTTAGTTCGAGCAGTGGTACGCCGCCGCCTTCCATTTGCTTGGCAAGCTCAACCCAGCCATCGATATCGGTGGAACCGATGGAGCCGATAACAACAGACTTATTTTGTTCTGCGTATCTGACTGTCTCGGTGATTTCCTTCATGAACTCTTTAGGTTGCTCTATGGCCAGACCGCTTCGACTATACAGGCTGAATCCACGGGGTACTTTACCATGGCATACTTCATGTTTTTCATTGAGAAATCGCCATTTGGCCCGGGTGGTAAGCTCACGCATTGCCGGGGAGTCCGTCATCGTTTTGGCAATTACGGAGCCGGCCCCTTTATCAATACATTTTTTCATGTTATCCGCATTCAGCGTTGGTTCGGCTGATGCAGCGGCGATGGGGTTTTTAAAATTAACACCACAAAAATCAATTTCTAAATTTGCCATGACAGAAGTCCTTCTAAGTTGTTGTTTGATCATCGATAAAACATTTAATCGATGCCGGGTCCTTTGAGGTTGGATATTGATTATCCCAACCAGCTTACCCTGCTTGCAAGCCCTGGAAAGTTGTCCCTGGCTGCCTTCAGCTTGTTTAAATCAATTTCAGTGCGAATGTTCATCTCTTCATCACCGCTACCTGCGATCACTTCACCCCATGGGTCTACAACCATGCTGTGACCTACGAATTGAGCACCGCCAAGAACTCCACAGCTATTTGATGACATCAGGAAACACTGATTTTCCAACGCCCGTACCCGATTGAGCATGGACCAGGCCTCCAGTCTCGGATAGGGCCAGGCTGAGCAGACCAGAAAAAGTTCTGCTCCCTTGTCAACCATCTTTCGAAAAAGTTCAGGAAAACGGAGATCAAAGCAGGTGGCCATGCCTATGGTGGCCAGAGGGGTTGATACAACTGTTACATCCTCACCCGGGGTGAGGATGTTGGTTTCCTGGGAGTTGTAGCCAAAGAGATGGATCTTTCTATATTGGCCAACTATTTCTCCTTCTGGAGAAAGGAGATAACTGGAGTTGTAGTAGTTATCCTGATCTTTCTCCACAAAGCTGCCACCATGAATGTATGACTTGGTTTTTTCAGCCATCTGGCGCAACATTGTCAGGGTTTTTCCTTCTTTCCCCTCTGCTTCGTTGATGTACTGGTCAAAATTGGTAAAACCAACATTCCACATCTCAGGTAAAATAATGAGATCGGCGTCGGAGCAAGCCTCTATGTTCGCGGCCGCTTTGGCAATGTTGGCATCTTTATCATTGTTAACGACCGTCATCTGGATTGAAGCAACTTTCATCTCGTTCTCCTCTGCTATTCACAGTCCATGTAAGCCATGGGTTGTACATCGTAGGAAAAGGACAGGCTGCGATTAAGCTTGTCGTCCAGCAGTTCAGCTGCAAAGTGATCGGCAAAAACAAAATCCTCTGTTTCCATTTTCACTGTGCCGGAATAAATGATGATATTTTCCAGCGGTCCGCTGACCTGTTTTTTTATAAACTCCATAAGTTCAGCAGGGTTGAGCAGCAAGCCAAGAGCACCCTGCTGATAGAGAGTTTTCTCCCCGTTCTTTGTTACAGTACAGCTCATTTGTAAATCATCCCAATGGGCTTCAATCTCGGCCAGGGGCCAGACCGTTTTACAAAGGATGTTTGGACAAATTTGTTTGGAGCGGGGGATATGAAATTCTTCAAGGTTTCTATCCGTATGGTCGCTGCCGACACCAACATATATTTCATCCTTGTTGACAACGAGGAGAACATACTCCAGCTCACCCGAGGTCTCTTCACCAAACACCTCCATGCTGTCCTCGGTGGACATTGCTTGGGGGACTACCGGATAGAGGGTCGGGGTAGAGCTGGGAACGCTTATCCCTTTGGCGGCGAGCTCTTGAAGATGGTGTTGCACTTCTTCCTGGTTTTTCCCGGTGAACCCTGCATTTACTACTTTGCTGTACGAAAAGGAAAGGGGACTATTTCCCTCTTTTGTTTCAAGCGTCAGTTCTAAATCCATAGGGATGAGTCTCCTTTCTATTTTTTGTGATATCTAATCTCAAAAGTAACGCAACCGTTAGGGATCTTGTAAGGTCCATGGAGCATTCCTGGAGGACGACAGGCGTAGTACCCAGGCAGGTAGGTCTCTTTTTTAGCAACATCCTCAAGGGTTCCCTCAACCAGTAACACCTCTTCCCAGAATTCATGTACAAGAGTTTCGGAGGTTTCAATGCCTGGAGGAAACTTGAGCATACGGGTATAGTCGCCGGTCTCAGCGTCGTAACTCAAGATCTTTTCTTTGATGCCTAGGGTGTCGCCTTCAACATCTCTCCATTCAAATCCTGTATCGTAATCGGTGAATTCAATTTCAGGTTTTGCCATGATCTTTAACTCCAGTTTAGTTAGTCTTTGCCTTCTTTTTACTGCGATCCAGGTGGTATTCCATAAGAGATAACGCCTCCTGTTCACAGCCGTTTTTTATCGCTTCAAGTATTTTTCCATGTTCCTCAATAACTTCTTCCATTCGCCCTCCAACAGATAAAGCCCGTAGCCCCATAAGGTGAACTTTGTCTCCGATATTGTTCATAATGGAGAGGAGTCGGTTGTTGCCTACCAGCTTACTTATGGCCATGTGGAAATCACGGTCAAGTTTCATAAAGCTAGTTGCTTCAGGTTGTGTTTTGAGAGACTTTTTTTGTTCTTGGAAAATACTCCCCAACTCGGAAAAATCCAGAGTTGCATGGTTTCTACAAATCTTTTTTACGGATGCAAGTTCGATGGATTCCCTGATTTCAAATATCTCTTCGATATCCTGTTTGGAAAATTTGTTAATCACTAACCCCTTGCGAGGTAGAAAGGTGACCAGTCCTTCGGCTGATAAAGCAAGAAGGGCTTCCCTTACAGGAGTTCTGGAAATACCGAGATCTTCAGCGAGACCTTTTTCCTTGTACACCACATCTACTGTCAGTTGGCCGGACAAGATGCTGTCGTGAATTGCATCGTAAGCAATTTTTGTTAATGACTCTGGTTTACTTAATTCAGGTAATTTCATAAGTGGCCTTTGTTAAATACTGCATCGTAAATGTAATATATCACATTTACGATGCAGTATGTCAACTGATTTTTATCCTTCTTAGTGGGGGAATACAAGAGTTGGCAACTTATGGTTGACGTATCTGGATGTTTTAACTTGGGATGTTGTGTCTTTTACTGCTGGGAATTTTTTGAAGGCAGGATTTATTTCAGGGTTAGCTGGGGTTGGTCAAGAGTTACTTCATATAAGGGGGAAATTGCAGATTGAAGCAGCTGTCAGCTCCTCAGGGGGAGCTGACAGCTCACCCCCGAGGCTATGAGCATAACTTAAAACTGGAGGTCGGTGGTTGAGACATGGGGACCGTTTCTCAACTCCTTTTTCCCTCCTGAGTTCTTCGATGTCATTTATTCAACAGTCCCTTTTAATCTTAAGAAGTTAAGGATGGATTCAACCATTTTTCCACTCATCTCGCTCTTTTGGGCCCATTCAAGTGCGATCTCAAGAGATATGTCCTTTGCCTTTTGCATATCTTCACTTGAAAGTGTGGTTTGCTCCAGACCTTTTTCTTTCATCTTCTGGAGAGCTTTTATGCTTTCAGCATCAGACATATAGTCAAAATTTGCATCAACGTTATACATCCACATTTTCACGATTGCTTGAAGGTCTTCTGGAAGGGAGTTCCATTTCTTTTGGTTAACAATGACATCGCACATCGCTATGGGTCCATGAAAAGAAGGATAGAGAACATATTTACTAACCTCATGAAGGCCCATGTCATAATTTTCTGCTAAACTTACAAACTCTGCTGCATCAACTACTTTTGTATCAAGGCCGGTATAAAGATCTCCACCGCCCATCTTTACAGGAGAAGCCCCAAGTCTTGTGAAAAGCTCAGAAGAAAGACCACCTGCAGCGCGAATTTTTATCCCTTTAAAATCTTCAAGACTTTTCAGGGGAACATTTGACATAATTGGCTCTGCACCCACGAGGGCGGGTCCAAGATATTGAACTTTATACTTGGAGTATAACTGGGAGATAAGCTCATTCCCTCCAAAGTGATGCGCCCACACTTTAACATCTGACGGCTTGTCCCAGACACCGATTAAACTAAAATAGGCTGCAAAAGCGGGATCTTTTCCTGCATAATATGCACCAGCATTAAAAGCACCCTCAAAGATTCCTTTGCTTACACCATCAAGCTGATCAAATGGTCCCACAAGTGAACCAACACCAAAAAGCTTGATCTGAATTCTTCCATTTGTTGCAACCTTCAGGTCTTCTATTGCCTTTTCAAACCCTTTAAATCCAACACTTCCAGGAACAGCATAGGTTTGAAATCGCCACTTGTAAACCTTGTCCTTTGCAGCTGCTTGATTGGTAAAAAAAGTCAAGCAAAAACAGATAGCAATACAACCTAACGTAAGACATTTAGCAAAATTCTTTCTCATAACAAATCCTTTCAAGAGTTAAATTAATTGTAAAGACAATATAATGCTAAAACAGATAAAGCATTATAACCCAGGTAGTTTTAACCTGTTTTGCCTATTTCCTTGTACGTAATCAACACTCTCCTTTCCGAAAAACGATGTTTTTGTCATCAATTCACAATTTCAAAGGTTGCAAACTGATGTGTGCTAAAAAAAACGAGCCTTCTCTCGCAAACAAATCCATCACCCTATCTTTCTCATTTCAAAAACAGGTTCTTCATAACTTGGCCACTCTATTACCCGAAAAGACTGTCAGTAGATCTTTTATGATTCTGCTGAAACATGAAAGTAGGAGAAAAAAACTTCCCAGCAATAAAAGAAATCTCATTGGCCATATGGCTGGATCCCACTGGGTTCCTGAAGTAATATTTTCTGTCCATGACTCCATGAACCATAATCCACCATGCCACACGAGAATCACGGCAAAAAGCAGAAACAGTGAGTCTGTAAAAATGAGATCCACAATGGCCTTAGTTCGCTTTGACCATCTGCTATAAAAAATATCCACGCGAATATGAACATCATACCTGTCTGCATAGGCTCCAGACATTATGTATGTAACCCCGCATAGGTAGACACTAACTTCAAGACCCCAAATTGTAGGCATCCTAAACACATATCTTAAGAGTAATTCCAAACATATCTGCAAGGTTGCCAAAACAAGAAGGTAAGAGGCTAACTTACCTTCCATTTCACTTATTCTATCGATGGCACTAACAATACCTTTTACACGTTCCCTGGAAGTCATATCGTATCTCCTTAATTGTTAAATCTTTCCCATTAATGATGGCAACCAAAGAATAATCTGTGGAAAAACCATACAAAGAATAATCCCGATTATTTGTAAAATCATAAAGGGAACTACAGAGCGATACATTTCCATGATGGTTACATCCTTTGGTGCAACTGCTTTTAGATAAAATATTGCATAACCAAATGGGGGGGAAAGGTACGCGATTTGAAGATTAAGGTTAAATATTACGCCAAACCAAAGAGGGTCAAATCCGAGTTGCTCAATAACGGGAACGAAAATAGGAGCCAGTAAGACAGTAATACCTATGATGTCAAGCACCATGCCAAGTAGCAGGAGGATTAACTGTATTATCAGGAGAATGGCCCATGGATTCATGTCAAGGCCAAGTAGCATATCCTGAACAAAATCTATTCCACCTCCAAGGGTATAGGTTGCTATAAAAACCATGGCGCCAAATGTTATCCACATTATAAGGCCAACAGTTTTCATTGTGTCATATAAGGAGGTTGTCAGATTTTCCTTTGTGAGTTGTTTATTGACAAGGGCACAAATAATGGCACCAAAAGCCCCGACACCAGATGCCTCTCCAGGGGTTGCAATTCCAGCAAATATTGAACCCATTATCGAAATAACAAGCATCATTGGAAGAAAAAGAGATTTAAGGACCTTTAGCTTCTCTTTAAAAGAAATGTTTCGATCTTCTATCTTTGCAGCAGGGCCTGCATCGGGGTTTAAATAACATTTGGTAAGAATATAAGCGATATATAGACTACCAAATAAAAGGCCTGGCCCCACGCCCCCCATGAAAAGAGCGCCAACAGACTCTCCGACAGTAACACCATAGATAATAAACATAATGCTTGGGGGAATTAAAACACCAAGGGCTCCTCCTGCTATTATACTTCCAAGTGCCATTTCTCTGTCATAACCGTTTGACAGCATAAATGGCAGTGCAATAAGCCCTGCGATTGTAACAGCAGCTCCAGCTGTACCAATCATAGCACCAAGTATTGTACAAAGTATAATAGTGGCCGCAGCAAGCCCCCCCCTGATACCACCTGACCAGATATGAATTGCTTCAAAAAGAGCTTTTGCAATACCTGACTTTTGGAGCATTGTCCCCATAAAAACAAAAAGAGGGATTGCTATAATATTGGGATTGTTCATTATATCCCAGACCCGTAAAACAACTATTGAGAGTGCATCCCCACCCCACATAAAACTGGCAAATAGTATACCTATACCAGCCGTTGTCCATGCTAAAGGAACACCAATGGCAAGAAGAACGAAAAAAGATGTAAACATTAAAAAGGTCAGTAGTCCCGGTTCCATTCCATTTCCCCATCAAGTTATAAAGGACAGTAAAAAACTAATAACAGTCTAGTGGTGTCTCACATGTAGTATATTACATGTAAGATGGATGATGTCAACTCTTTTTATATGTTCAATAGATCCAGTAGAAATAACGATAGAATAATATTATGCGACTATTGTCTTGTTGTTATTGTAATGAAATCATTTCTTTGCTTAGATGGTGGATTAAGCTCCTCGTATTGACTTTGCCGAAAGAGAACATACAATGCGAATTACTATCCACGAACAGTCATTCGCATTGTATGTAGTGTAGATGCTCGCTGCTTGTTATTGTTTTTTTTAATATTAAATATCGACAGAGTACTCATAACCAATGATTGAACCGTTACACAAAATTAACAAGCCAGAAACACTTGCCCAAATTGCCTACAAATCTTTGCGAAATTCAATTTTATCCTTCAAATTGAAGCAGAATATAATTTACAATGAGATGTCCGTTGCACAGGAGTTAGGTCTTTCAAGAACCCCTGTTCGCGAGGCACTGTTACGTCTTTCTTCGGAAGGTTTAGTAACTTTTCTGCCCCGTAAAGGTTTTATTGTCACCTCCTACACGGAGGAAGAAATCGAAGAAGTTTTTGAATTACGTATCATCCTTGAATCCAGTGTCATCAGAAAAGTAGCCAGTAAGATCAGTCCGGGAGATTTTGATAAATTAAGGGAGTATATTGAAATCCAGCATAAGGCAGCTACTGAGAATGACTACCACGGTTTTATGCTCAGTGATAGAGCATTCCATAAGACCTTTTTTGAGCTTGCCGGAAATTGCAAGCTTATGGAAATAATGGAAAATTTCCAGGACATTTGTCACATGATTGGTGTTTGTTATCTTAAAGTGGCTGGCTTTTATGAGAAAGTGATCCTCGACCATGAAGCAATCTTAAAGAGTGTCGAAACAGGGGATGCCGACAAGGCTGAAGCCGCCATCGTCAATCATATTAATCGTGTCAAAGATGCAGTTATTGAGGCAGTTTCCGCTGAATCATGATTTTCCCAGGATTTTGAGCCTTACTCCAAAAAAGCTGTAATACAACATAAGAAACGACAAGATGAATTTGAAAGTATTGGTGGATAACAACACCCTTGTTGATAGATATTTTCTGGCTGAGCCTGCACTCTCTTTTTATCTCAATGACGAAGGGCACGAAGTGCTTTTTGATTTGGGGTATTCTGATATATTTATCCAGAATGCAGAAAAGATGGGGCTGGATCTCCTGCAGGTAAGCGACATCGTTATTTCCCACGGCCATCTTGATCATACCTGGGGGCTGGAGCCATTTGCCCGTCGATTGAACGAGGCTCATTTTGAAAAAAGACTCTGCAGTCGTCCCCGTCTTGTTGCACATCCACAGGCTTTTACCAGCGTAATTGCAGACGGAAGCAACGAGTTTGGTTCACTGATGTCCGCTGAAAAATTAACAAAACATTTTACTCTTGAATTGAAGCGGGACCCTGTGGCGATTACTCCACGCCTCACATGGCTGGGTGAGATTCCAAGAGTCTTTGATTTTGAGAACCTGCAGAGTTTTGGTCAAAAAGATGGGGAGAGCATTGTGGACATGGTCCCAGACGATAGCGCCTTAGTCTTTTCCGCTGCAAAAGGGCTGGTTGTCATAACCGGCTGTTCCCATGCCGGGATTTGCAATATAGTGGAGCATGCCAAAAATGTTTGCGGTCAGGAGCGGATTATAGATATTATTGGCGGTCTCCATCTGATGAACCCTTCATCCAGGCAACTGGAGGGAACTCTGGACTATCTCGGGCAGTTGGAACTTGACCATCTGTATGCCTGTCACTGTACTGATTTGCAGTCCAAAATCGCACTTGCCGGGGTGACGAATGTGGAGGAGGTAGGTGTGGGGCTTGAACTTACCTGGAATTAATGAGTTTGTAAAAACTTTCCCTGAAGTCTGCGCTTATCCGAAGTCTGCGCACGTTTATTATAACGCGTCACTCAAACCCTTTAAAATCACAGATCCATCAACAGCAGTTCGAACCTCTCTCTGGAATGCCGTATGTCGATTATACAGAACCCGGCAATATTCATGGAGGAGTGAGCGGGCCTTGTCTGTGTATGGTAGGAATATCGTAGAGTGATACTCCTACCATTATTTTGAAAAGATGGTTGAAAAATAGTCTCAGTTGTGCTCATCTTTTGCCGTTAACCCCTTTCTCCTATTTGTCTGCACACCTCAAGGAGCAAAAGGGTTTTGCGACTCGAATCAAAAGAGAATTGTTCCCCTATGTTGATATTTACTGGGATAGCAGTAGAGCTAAAGTACGCTTGTTTTCAGAACAGGTGCCAGGGGAACTGGAGGACGGGCTCGGGCCGTTGCTGGAAGAACTTTTTGATAATCAGAACCTCTTTAAAAAAGAAAACCTGATAGAAATCATACCTTTTCTGCATAAGCTTGAAGGATATAAAAAGGTTCGTGTTCAGGAATCTGTTCTGGAAAAAGTTGCAACGGCATCAATGGATGATGAACTGCACATTGCCGCTGCAAAGCGTAAAGACGTTCCCGCACATGGCCTGAAAATAGAACCCTACCCGTATCAGCAGGAAGGGATAGATTTTGGGCTTTATAAAAAAGCTGTATTGATAGGGGATGAAATGGGTCTTGGTAAGACCCTGCAGGCGATCAGTCTTGGTATCCTGAAAAAGAGAATCTTTGGCTTTAAGAAAATACTCGTTGTCACCATGAGTTCCTTGAAACAGCAGTGGCAACGGGAGATTGAACGATTCAGCGATGAAAAAGGCTGCATTATCATTGGCAGTGCCAGGCAGCGCAGGGCACAGTATGAGCTGGATGACAGCCTGTTTAAGTTGACAAACTACGAGGCTGTACTCCGCGATGTTACAATACTTGCGCGTTATAAACCGGATCTCATTATTCTTGATGAAGCCCAGCGGATCAAAAATTTTGAGACCAAAACGGCAGAAGCTGTAAAGAGTATTCCAAGGCAGCATGCAATCATCCTCACCGGAACACCTCTTGAGAATAAACTTGAAGATGTCTATTCACTCGTGCAGTTTCTTGACCCGGGATTACTCAGCCCGCTCTGGCAGTTTGCGGCGGATCATTTTCTTTTAAATCCTAAGAAAAAAGGGGATATTCTAGGCTACGGGAATTTGCATGTTCTCCGTGAAAAACTAAAACCGTTGGTTATCCGCAGGAGAAAGGAGGAGGTACTTGAAGAGCTTCCCGAGCTGGTGGTGAACGACTATTTTGTGGAACTTTCCCCAGAGCAGGATGAGATTCAAGCAGGATATTACCAGGCATTGTTGCCAATATTGAATAAAAAGTTTCTCACCCCAATGGATCTGAGACGTATTCAGATGCTGCTTCTCAAGATGAGACAGGTATGTGATTCCACCTACTTGATTGACAAAGAAACGAATATCTCCCCTAAGCTTAATGAGTTGGCCACTATTCTTGAGGAACTTATTTTACAAAACGGTCGTAAGGTTGTGATTTTCAGTGAATGGACGACTATGACTATGCTTATCGGTAAGCATCTGTCCCGTGCGAAGATTCCGTTTGTCGAACTGTCGGGGCAGGTGCCCATCAAAAAGAGACAGGCGCTTATTGATGAATTTACTATCAATCCTGACTGTAAGGTCTTTTTGTCAACAGACGCCGGGGGGACAGGCTTGAACCTGCAGGCTGCGGATTGCGTGGTGAATTTTGAACTGCCCTGGAATCCGGCAAAACTGAATCAGCGGGTAGGCAGGGTAAACAGAATTGGTCAGAAGAGTACGTGTATCAACGTTGTTAACCTGATCGGCAAGGGGAGCATTGAAGAGAGAATTATGGCCGGAATCAAGCTGAAACTTGATCTTTTTGATGGGGTTTTTGATGGTGGCCAGGAAGAGGTTTTGCTCTCCAGAGAACGGCGGCAGGAGATGGTCAACCAGCTGCGTCAGATGATAGGTGAAGAACCCACGCATGATGGTTTCGAGGCGGCTCCTGCTGAAACTCTTCCTGAAGATACACCCCATTATCTCAACCCGGAGGTATTAAAAAAGGAAGCTGATTATATAGGGGAGGAAGAGACAACTGAGCTGGTTGATGGGCAGGAAAGTACAGACGGGGAACTGGATGAAGCGGAAGTCGAAAACGGCAGAACGAAAGAGCAATCAGCTGAGCAGATGGAGGATGTCTTAAATCAGGGAATGGGATTTATCAGTGGCCTGCTTGAGATGGCCACCGGCAGTAAGCTGGCAGTGGCGGACGAGGGTGAGAAAATGGTGAGTCTTGATAAAAAGACCGGCGAGGTGACCCTGAAATTCACATTGCCGGGGTTTGGAGGGGCTGACTGATTCTGGAGAAATCAGGAGAGTTCTTTGGTTAGCTCGCTGTTTTTCCTTCTTCAAAACATTGTTCTATCTTGATGTCAGAGATCAAAGGTTCTCCGTTGATATGGTGGGACTGTTGGTGTGTTTTTGTGGTATCATTTGAACTGCATCAGCGGTGTTGTGGCGACTTGACGGAGCAATGGCGCACTTCTCCTGTTCTTCTGATATATTTTGTTAGTCCCGGAATAATTTTACAATAACCTTAAGAAATGATAACCTGAAATGCGGTAGCGATGAAGGGAAAAAATAATGTCGAACATCAAGATTTCTTTTCTTTCTTGTTTCTCACTCCTTAAAACGTGGTTTTGAGGCATGTTTGGCATGTTTTTCGTCATTGCTCTCAGATTGTTTTTAAAGTCGGGTTCATCAATTATGAGAAAAGTCTTTTGTGTTGCATTTTTACTCATCTTTTTATTTACACTTCACACTCCGGCATGGGCTGCTGAATTTGTCGTCGGGGTAAGTACTGGTTATCCTCCATATTATTACAAAAAGGGAGGCAAGCATACCGGAATATGTGTCGATCTGGTGAATGCTGTGGCCAAGAAGATGGGCCTTGATGTGACATATAAAGTTTTTCCATGGAAAAGGTTGTTATTCAATGCCAAGAAAGGTGACGTCGATGCAATCATGCCATTGTTCAGGACCAGGGAACGAGAAGAATATCTCTATTTTGATGGTTTGAGCCTGACCTATGAAATAAATCATTTCTTCACCTCAACCGATGCTTCGATATCATATGATGGTGATTTTGAAGACATTAAAACATATCGCATTGGAGTTGTCTCAAACTACAGTTATGGGAGCAGTTTTGACAAGTATGAGTTTTACAAAAAAATAGTTTCTCAGGATGACAAACACCTCATTGAAATGTTTATGCATAATCGTTTTGATATTGGTGTTGGGAATAAGTACGTGATCCGGTTTTTTGCCGGAAAGGCTGATGTGTTGGATAAAATAAAGTTCCTTGATCCACACATTACAAAAGAAATGCTTTACATCGGTTTTTCAAAAACAAGAAATAATGGTGAGCTGTCAAGAAAGTTTTCAAAAACACTGCAGGATTTCAGGACCACGGCTGAATACCAAAAACTTAAAGAAAAATATAG
>JAAELB010000920.1 GCA_024227155.1 Desulfobulbaceae bacterium | reverse complement strand
TTCTTCTGACCACTCTCCCACTATTTCGCTGCCACCCTGCGCCCCCGGGCGGATGACCATGGCTATTTTATACTCATCAGGCAGGGATGGATTATTTGCAACTGCTTCAAAAAGGGAATGGTCGTGAATAACCGCTCGGTATTTTCCCTTACTTCCTTTTGTATAACACAACCCTAATATGTTGTCGTGTCGAGTGAGTTCGCAGCTGATTCCCGCCAGTTGAATAAGATCGTTTCTGTCTGTAGAACTCGTTGCCAGAGCGAGAAGAAGAGGAGGAGGGAGTTTTGTCATCAACTCTTTTGCAACACCATTATCTGCAAGGGTTTGGCTGAGGGAGACACCTTGAGGGCTTGGAATCCTGATTCGTTCAGGTTCCTTGGCACTTGCATCTGCCCATTCTTTGTCAATAAAGGTCCTGCCCTTAAACGGCAAAGGGTTGGGGATTTCAAAAATCCAGTCCGCATTTTCCACTGCTATCTCACCTGTGGGGAAATTTTGACTGTTTTTAACCGGCGCACCATAGCGGTCTAGTCCGAGTGTATCAAGCCTGGAGTTTTGACGTAAATTTGTGACTTGATAGGATGGTTTATGGATACCGTAGATGAATTTTCCTTCAGGGGATACGCAGCTTTCTAATCTTCGATGTACTGTTTTCATGGTTTATTTTTTTGTGTCCCATAGGGAGAGAGCTTGTTGGTAAACCTGTGATCGTGACATGCCAAGATCACCCGATAATTTTTTACTGACATCTTTTAGACTCAGCTCGCTGTTATCTCTATACCAGATAAGGAGGTCTTCCAGGGTCTCTCCGGTGACCTGTTCTTTTTCTCCCGGGCAAATTATAAGGACAAATTCACCTTTGTTGGTACCTGCTGATTTTTCAAGTAGATCAGTGAGCTTTCCCGGTAGAAGCTCTTCGAAGGATTTTGTCAGTTCCCGTGCCCAGAATCCATTTCGATCCCCCAGGATTTCTATAGAGTCTTGCAGGAGCCCTTCTATACGTCTTGGGGATTCGTATAACACGACAGGATATTCGCAATTGACAAGGGATTGGATAAATTTCTGGCGCTGTCCTTTTTTTGAAGGAGGAAATCCTAAGAAAAGAAAACCATCACCGGTAATGCCAGAACCTGAAAGAGCGGTGGTTACAGCGGAGGCGCCGGGCAGGGGAACAATTGTTATTCCCGCTTGATGACCTCGTTGTACAAGGATCGCACCAGGATCAGAAATAGCCGGTGTCCCGGCATCGCTAATGAGCGCTATATTCTTACCGTCTTGCAAAAGGTTAATTATATAGCCACTTTTTTCAGCCTCTTTTTCTCGGTAATAACTGATCAGGGGGGTAGCTATGCCAAAATGATTGAGGAGTTTTTTACTGTGTCTGGTGTCTTCAGCACATATATGGTCTACCTCTTTTAGTATTCTGATAGCTCGAAGGGTAATATCCTCAAGATTTCCTATTGGGGTTGGCACTATATAAAGTGTCCCCCGGTTTTCTACTTTATGTTCCTGCATGCCTTTTCACCCGCCAGCTTCCTGGAGCTGTTCTAATGTTTTTATGGTAGAGGGGAAATATTATTGTCAATTCAAATCCAAATTGCACTACTTCTTTGAAATTCTAGGCGTCGATTCTGGGAATTTGGTTTTGTTATCATTAATTATAGGTATTTGAGTGTGAAACTTCTTGACGAATCTAATAGTGTGTATATGAATATCTGTACATATAATAATTTAGGAGGAGCAATGAATAGTGATAGATGTGCAAGCCGGATAGTGCATGGCGACAAGGTTGAAATAGCAAAGCAGCAAGATCTCCCTCCGGGAGAAGTGGAAAAAACTATCCAGCTGTTTAAAGCGGTTTCTGATCCGGGGCGTTTGAGGATACTTAATGCGCTCCTCTCTCAGGAGATGTGTGTCTGTGATCTGGCCGCTTTTCTTGATGCTTCTGAATCGTCAGTCAGTCATCAGTTGCGGCTTTTAAGAACATCTGGACTTGTTGCCAATCGGCGTGAGGGGACTGTTTTATATTATAGATCTGTCAATGAGCATTTAGCTACATTGCTGGAGATAGCACGAAAAACCCAAAATAACACTTAACAGTGAGGTTAGTAGAGACTTTATGGAAATATTAGTGACATTATCAACCGAAATTTGGCGTATTTTACTCGATTCATCTTTTTACATTCTTGTGGGAATTATGATAGCGGGAATTCTAAAAGTTGTGATGAATCCCAACACGATTTTGAAACATCTGGGTATGGGGCGTTTTTCCTCAGTTGCGAAAGCTGCATTCTTAGGGATTCCCCTACCGTTGTGATCTTGTGGTGTGCTGCCGGCGGCAGCATCATTGAGAAAGCAGGGGGCAAATAAAGGTGCAACTACCGCCTTTCTTATTTCCACGCCGGAGTCTGGAGTGGACTCCATTGCGGTGACCTACGCTTTGCTTGACCCTGTTATGACTGTAGTTCGACCATTAGCAGCATTTCTGACGGCCATGTGCGCCGGACTCGCTGAAAATCTCTTTTTTTGGCAGAAAAATAACGATACGATTGTCGTTGACCGGACCTGTCCTGTGGATGGATGCTGTGATGGTGAGGACTGCCCAGATGAAATCCATGCCCACCATCATACCTTAACTGAAAAAATTATTGCCGGGCTTAAGTTTAGCATTAAAGAGGTCTGGGGGGATATCGCCATCTGGTTTTTCATAGGGGTTTTTATTGCGGGCCTAATAACAACCTTTATTCCCGATGAGTTTATGGAACGGTTCCTGGGAGGTGGCTTCAGCTCGATGCTGCTTATGCTTATTGTTGGTATCCCACTGTATATCTGTGCCACAGCTTCAACGCCGGTTGCGGCGGCGCTAATTCTAAAAGGTGTGAGTCCCGGAGCTGCTCTTGTCTTTCTACTGGTTGGACCTGCTACAAATATTGCGTCCCTTTCTGTTTTGATTGGTGTGCTGGGGAAAAAGAGCACCTTGATGTATTTAACGATACTTTCCCTGTGTGCGGTTGCTTTTGGTTTAGCGGTGGATCATGTCTATCTGTTTCTACATATTTCACCAACCGCCATAATTGGAGAGGCCTCGGAAATTATTCCCGTTTGGTTGAAAATTAGTGCAGCGGTAGTAGTTTTGGCTATTTCCATGCAGCCTCTTACAAGATATCTAAAAAGTAAATTTTCAGCGAAAAATGCACAAAATGTTTTTATCAGTGACTTTCCAAAGGTTGTTTCGGTCGTTCAGCCGGTGGTTCGTCCTGTTGAAGAAAAACGGGATTGTGATTGTTGTAAGTAGGGTCAATCTCCTAGCGAAAACAGTAGGGGAGTTTTCAAGTTACTAACTGTACATAAAAAACCAAAAGGGAGATTATGAGCAAACATATAGGGATATTAACAGCAGGTGGAGACAGTCCCGGACTTAATGCTGCGATACGCGGGATAGGAAAGACAGCGCTTGCAATCGGAGATATGCACATCGTCGGTTTCCGAGATGGTTTCCGTGGGCTGATGGAGAACAGGATCATGCGCCTGGATCGGGAGACACTGTCGTCGATTCTGACCAGGGGAGGGACTATTCTCGGTACCAGTCGGGACAAGCCTCATAAAATGCCGGTGGGCAGTGAAGTGATGGATATGACGGAGGTGATCTGTGATAACTATAAACGCCATAATTTAGATGCTCTTATCTGTATAGGTGGCGGTGGTACCCAGAAAAATGCCTACCGACTTGCCCAGAAAGGGCTCAATATTATCACCTTGCCTAAAACAATTGATAATGATGTGGCGCTGACGGATGTCACTTTCGGTTTTCATACTGCAATGGAAATTGCAACGGAAGCCATTGATAGACTACATTCTACAGCCCACAGTCATCACAGGATTATCGTAGTCGAGGTTATGGGCCATAATGCCGGATGGCTTGCACTAGGTGCGGGAGTTGCGGGGGGGGCAGATGTGATTTTAATTCCTGAGATACCCTATAACCTTCAGTCTGCTGCCGATGCGATCCGGAAACGTCAGCAGCGAGGGACAAATTTTAGCATCGTAGCTGTTGCTGAAGGAGCGCTCTGTGTGGATGGACATAACACATTGACGGAGTTGAAAGAGAAAAAGATCCAAGCCAAGGAGAAGGGTGATAGTAAGGGACAAAAGAAAATTGCGGAGGCTTTAAAGGAGTTTTCAAGAAACAGAAGTACAACCACCCTTCGCTTAACGGAAGAGCTTGAGAGAATGACCGGCCTGGAATCGAGGCTTACTATTTTAGGCCATTACCAGCGAGGAGGAACGCCTTCTGCCGCAGATCGTATGCTTGCAACCCGACTTGGAAGCACCTGTGTTGATTATATCGTTAAAGGCGAGTTTGGTGTTATGGTTGCTGTGAACGGTAATGGCACAAAAGCTGTGCCTCTTGAGCAGGTCGTTGGTAATAAAAAACTTGTACCACTGGATCATCCATGGATACGTGCCGCCAGAAATGTTGGAACCTGTCTCGGGGATTGATTTGAGGGAATTTCTGGTAGATTGTTTTTAAGAAGTCATGTCTATTGATTGTTATGACTTTTTGATTCGAGATTCTGAAATTAATTATATAATCAGTGAGTTATTTTTAACTGACTAAATTTGAAAGGAGTTGCTACATGAAGGTCTTGTTACGGATTACGTTGTTGTCTTTAGTGTTATTTTCTTTGTTCTCCACAGCATGGGCGGTGGATAAATATCCACAGACAAAGAAAATGTTTATAGACGCAGGTGTCGGTGAGAAATTTAAAAGTGCTTATGGATATGCAATATTTCCAACGATTGGTAAAGCAGGATTTGTGGTCGGTGGAGCCTACGGGCAAGGTCGTGTATACCAACAGGGGAAGTATTTGGGCGATGCGGTAATGACCCAGGCGACAGTGGGGTTTCAAATTGGAGGAACCGGTTTCAGTCAGGTTGTATTTTTTCAGGATAAACGAGCTCTTGAAGAATTCTGTCATGGAGATTTTGAGTTTGGTGCAGGGGTGCATGCCGTTGCCTTGACTGCGGCTGTTGGTGCTAGTGCAAATACCGGCGGTAGTTCAGTTACAGCAAGTGGCGGAAAAAATAACGCCAGCACAGCCGGGGCCGGCTACAATAAAGGTATGGCGACTTTTACCATTGTAAAAGGTGGTTTGATGTATGAGGTAAGTGTAGGAGGACAGAACTTCAAGTTCAGCAGGCGTTAGTAAAGCTCCTTGACAACACTACCTGCAGGAAAGTGAGTAGAAAATATACATTTTGTCAGGGAAATTTTGTGAGCGCGTTGACAAACCGTGGAAACTTGGTAAATATTAGTCTCTGACTGAGCGATCGTTCATGTTGTGGAAAGACTTAGAGCGATGTTTTTAGTGACTTACTCAATAAAAGCAGCATTATAAAACAAGAAAGCCGGAGAGTATTTTAACATTAGGAATTTAAAGTAACCTCCGTGGCACTTATACCCCCCCTGTGGGGTGTTAAATTATCCATCCAGCGTTCATTGGAGATATGATATGGGCTATGAAAATCTTATTGTTGAAATAGATGAGCAGTATGTTGGTTCTGTAACATTGAACAGACCTGAGCAACTCAACACATTTACTTCGTCGATGGCATCAGAACTCTTCCGGGCTTTAAAGGAGCTGGACGCAGATCCACAGGTGAGGGTGGTTGTCATAAAAGGTTCAGGTAAGGCATTTTGTGCAGGGATTGACGTTAATGAACTCGAAGGAAAGTCAGCCCTGGAGTATAAGGCCTGGATAGAACATATGGAGAGGCCCTTAATTTTTGTCTCTCAGATGGCAAAACCAGTAATTGCCCAAATTCAGGGCGTTGCTGCCGCTAACGGTATGGGGCTTGCCGTGGCTGCTGATCTCACAATAGCAGCCAGCAATACCAAGATGGGGCTCACCGCAATAAACGTCGGCTTAAACTGTGTGGGACCGGTTATACCTGTTGCCCGGGTCGTTGGGCGAAAAAAGGCCCTTGAACTTCTTCTTTATGGAGATCTCATTAAGGCCCCTGAGGCTCTGGAGATGGGTTTGATAAATCGAATAGTGGCAAAAGAAGAACTGGAAAAAGAGGCAAAGGAGTGGGCTGTAACACTTGCCAGGAAGAGTCCTGTTGCCGTCCAGATCGCAAAAAAAGCATTTTATGGCTCTGAAGATATGGGCTATCTCAAGCAGTTTGACTATATGAACGATGCCTTTGCACGTTTATGTACCACCGATGATGCTAAAGAAGGCGTTGCTGCCTTTTTTGAAAAGCGTAGACCTACCTGGAAGGGATGCTGAGCTGATTTGAACTGTTGCGTCAACCTTGAAATATCCTAGGTTGACACAACTGTAATTTCATTTCCATTTAAACTCTTTATTGATGTCACTGCCAGGCCGATGTTTTTGCTGTAAACCCCTGAGGAAAGTTCGCATGATCTGATCTTTGCAGTCACGATAATGTTTATGCCCGGTTTTGCGAAAGAAGGCACTGAGTTCATGTTTACTCATGGGGAAGTGTGCCAGTGCCATTAGTGCAAGGATATCATCATCTTTAAGATTTAGGGCGATTTTTAACTTTCTGAGAATAATATTGTTGTTGAGCCGTTTCTCAGGCTCAGACTGGGCCCCCTCTTTTTTGCCTCTTTTGTCATTTATCAGACCATTGAGAAAACTTGCCAGCTGGTAGTCTTTACATTTTTTATGGTCAGGATCGTCATCTTTTTTAAGCCAGTCACTCACCTCGGACCGGGTTGTCTGCAGACCGGTTGAGTCAAAGATCGAGATCATCTTAGAATCGCTTAAGTTGAAAATATACCGGATTCGGCGCAAGATATCGTTATTGTACACGGGATTCCTTTGAATAAAATTTACCGTTTGCCGGTGCGGCTAAAGAAGAACGACCAAAGGCGACTGGCTAGTGTGTAGGGCATCTCAAAGAGAGTCACAATTATTCCCTGCTGGTCGGATTGTCGGATTACTGCTCTCTTTCGAATTCCAGCAAGTTTAAAGTCAGAATGAAATCTGTTCCCGCATGATGGACAGGCCATTACAATGCCACCTACATCATTTGGGAATCGCAATAGTTGACCACATTTTGGGCACGGTTTTTCAGAATAATCTTTCATGTTTGATACGGCTGGAGGAGTAATCTTAATAATAGGCGTTATTATTTTTGCCCTTACATATGTCAGCTATTATTGTTGGCTTCTTGCTAAAAGTCAATGTAAGTCTGGATCGAAGTTTACCTTATCTGCCGCTAAAAACATGAGGGAATGACAGCAGGGGTGGCCGAGTTCGTCATACCCGAGGTAGTTATCGGCAGATAAGGTAGACTTCGATCCAGAAAATAGTATCTGTATTGAGGGTGAATTCCCTGGCGGGATTAATCTCATGTAATCGCCCCATTTAAAGGGGCTTGTCCTTTGTAAAGGATACGAAATATGCCTATGAAAATGGGGTGCTGGTGAATGGTTACGGACTCTGGTTATGCAGTCTTTTGAAGGGGGCGGTGAACGGTTACAATAAATCAATAGTCAAAAGGAGTGTTTTGATGTTGACAATGTTCTCATTTATAACTACATATCGTCACATGGCGATATGTAGTTATGAATGAGAGAGGTAGGATGAAAGAATTGATACGAGTGATGAAGTCGATGTCGGACCCCAACCGGGTCAGGGTACTGAAGCTTTTACAACAGAAGGAACTCTGTGTATGTGAACTACAGGAACTTCTCGGCCTTGCACAGTCTACGGTATCAAAGCACCTGAAGCTTCTTGATGATGCAGGGTTGATCGCAGGTAGACGTGATGGAGCATGGGTGATTTACAGGATCAATGAAACCCCAAAGACGGACTATGCAAAGACAATCTTGGCACATATAGGAGACTGGATTGAGGATGATTGTGAGTTCCATCAGATGAGAAAACGTCTGCCTTTTATTAATCGTATAAATTTGTCTGCTAGTTGAACTACCAGGTAAACTTGCACAATTATATATAGTAGCATCAAATTACACTGAAAAAAGATTATGAAACAGGAACTGGCATTACACTGGCGAGAGGAAATGAGTCTTAAGAAATGTATGCTGGCCTTTGTCGCAATTGCGATTTGGTTTGTTATTTATAAGAGCCTCAATCCGTTTTCCCATTTTATTGTGTACGATGTATTTCAGTTTGAGCATGGAACACATCTGGCAGAAGCGCTGCAGTTCTTTATATACGATACGCCGAAGGTTTTGATGCTTCTTACCCTTATTGTCTTTTTTGTAGGTATTATCCGTTCGTTTTTCACAGCTGAGAAAACCAGAATGATACTTGCTGGCAAGAGAGAGAGTGCAGGCAATGTTTTTGGGGCAATGCTCGGTATTGTAACTCCATTCTGTTCTTGCTCAGCAGTTCCTCTTTTTATAGGTTTTGTCCAGGCGGGTGTACCGCTCGGAGTAACTTTTTCATTTCTCATTGCAGCACCGATGGTGAATGAAATTGCGTTGGTCTTGCTCTACGGGTTATTGGGCTGGAAGATTGCAATGCTCTATTTGGTCACAGGAATTTCCATTGCAATTGTTGCAGGTTGGACAATAGGAAAGTTAAAACAGGAAAAACATATAGAGGACTGGGTCCTGGAAATGCGGGCTGGAGCTCCTCTGGTGTTTGAACAGGAGCTGACCTGGCAGGACAGGGTTGAGGCGGGCAAAACTGCTGTGAAGGACATTGTCGGTAAAGTATGGCTTTATGTGGTTTTGGGAATTGCAGTCGGGGCGCTTATTCATGGCTATGTTCCCGAGAATTTTATGGCTGAGATTATGGGAAAGGATGTCTGGTGGTCGGTTCCTGCAGCTGTTGTTGTTGGTATTCCAATGTATTCCAATGCTGCTGGTATTATCCCCATAGTCCAGGCGTTATTGGGTAAAGGTGCGGCGCTAGGAACTGTTCTTGCCTTTATGATGAGCGTTATAGCTCTCTCTTTACCTGAGATGGTGATACTTCGGAAGGTGCTGAAACCTCGACTCATAGGGACTTTTATTGGTGTAGTCGGGTTTGGAATTCTTATTGTAGGCTATCTCTTTAACCTGGTTGTTTAGTGACTTAGAAAAACTTTTCTTGCTTTTTAAGAAGAGTTTTTCGTTAAGGAACTTATCCAGCGATTCTAAAAAGTTTCTGACTAGTCGGGTTAGTACCTTGGAAAAATGAGGAAAACGATGGAAATTAAAATTTGTGGACCCGGTTGTGCAAAATGTAATGAAGCATTTGATCTTGCTGCTAAGGTTATTGCAGAGAGTGGCAAAGATGTAACCCTGACAAAAATTACCGACTTTCAGGAAATTGCGCAGTTAGGGGTTTTCTCTACTCCGGCGGTTGTGGTGGAAAATGAGATTAAGTGTGTCGGTAAGGTGCCGACTCAAAAGGAACTACTGAGTTGGATAGTAGATGGCAGTTAACTGTATGGCGTAAAAAGATAAAGAAATATGGAAATTACACCAACTACTCCCGTGTTGTTCTTTCCTGCTTCTTGTCTCCCTTGCAATTTCTCTCTGTTGATGCAATTAATATCGAATTTGGGGATTTTTCTAAAAGAAGATGTTGAAGACAAAGGGAAATCGTATTTAAATGGATCGACTGTAGTGCAGAGGGACAGGCTGGAACAATTCATAGATTTTTTTGATAAGTTGTTTGATATTATGCCCGTTTTTTCTGTATACTATTCGGACAGCCAACCACTATCATAACATATCATTGGGAGAGTATGCTAAGTGCAGGAAAGAACAGAATTTAAACAACCTCCCTGTAGTCATCCCAGCCGTATTCTCATTATAGAGGATCAGGTGGAAGTTAGAGAATTTCTGGCAAACTATTTAACAACAAGGGGATATGAGACAAAGACAGCGGAAAATGGTCTGGACGGGCTTTTTCTGCTAGAACAGTGGTATGCGGATATTGTTACCGTGGATTTGAATATGCCCATTATGAATGGGCACGAATTTATTCAAAAGGCTGTAATTAGATGGCCGGATTTACCAATTGTGGTGGTGTCGGGCATTGGTGGTGTAGATCAGGCTGTTGAGGCATTACGACTTGGAGCAAGGGACTTTCTAACAAAGCCGATAGAAAATTTTTCCATTGTCGATAACACCATAGAAAAAGCAATTGAGGCGGCACGACTAGTACGCGAAAATCGTGACTATCAGCAAAATCTTGAGAAAATGGTGGAACAGAGAACCATTGAACTTGAGGAAATCAAAAAGCAGTTGCTGTACAGTTTAGGTAAGTCTGCCGAGTATAGAGATAATGAAACCGGTCGGCACGTTATCCGTGTTGGGAAAATGTGTGAATTGCTCGGCCGGGCAATGGGCATGGATTCGGCTGATGCCAAAATCTTGGGAGAAGCAGCGCCTCTCCACGATATAGGTAAGATAGGTGTCTCAGATACAATCTTGTTGAAACCAGGAAAACTCACCTCCGAAGAGTGGGAGACCATGAAGCGGCACTGTGAGTTTGGTTGTGATATCCTCAGGCACTACACTTCGGAAAAAGATCCGGAACCGGTCGAATTTTCAGAAATTATTCGTATGGCGGATGATATGACCAACCGGACTCTACTGGAGCAGGCCACGGTTATTGCACTTTGTCATCATGAATGGTGGGATGGTACTAGAGGTTATCCTTGTAATCTGAAAGGTGAAGAAGTACCACTGGCCGCAAGAATTGTCGCTGTCATCGATGTGTATGACGCCCTGGGTAGTGAACGTCCCTATAAAGAAGGGTTACCGGAAGAGAAATGCCAGGACATCATCCGGGAAGGAAGGGGTACCCACTTCGATCCCGAAATTGTAGACCTGTTTTTTGAGCATATCGAGGAAATTAAAGCCATTAAGAAAAAATGGATGGATTAACTCACCCTTAAACAATTTGTTTTTTAAAGACTATATTTGCCGCTATATCCCCTCGGAGTGATCATCAGATCATTCCAGGTATAGGTCTGGCTATTGCCAATAATAACAGTTGACTGCATACCAATCTCCTGATCCAGCATTTTATCAAGGGTCGTGATCACTATTTTTTCATTCTCTCTGGTCGCATTAGTAACTATGCCCACCACTGTTTCAGGGTTTCTGTGACCGAGAAAAATTTCCCTGGCCTTTACAATCTGTTCCGTACGTTTTTTTGATCTTGGATTGTAAATGGCAGTCACAAAATCTGCGGCGGCGACCGCCTCCAGTCTTGTTTCAATCAGCTTCCACGGGGTTAGCAGGTCAGACAGGCTGACCGCTGCAAAATCATGCATCAGTGGCGCTCCAAGTCTTGAGGCGCATGAATTAATGGCGGCAAGGCCTGGGATAATTTCTATGTCACAGGTTGACTCTGATTTTTGGGCCATTTCAAAGACAAGTCCCGCCATGGCATATATTCCCGGGTCACCCCCAGATACGAGAGCAACATTTTTCCCTTCGGAGGCAAGTTCCAGCGCTTTACGGCTCCTATCGACTTCCTTCATCATCTCAGAAGACAACACCTCTTTTCCCTCAAGGTATTCCGGAATCAACTCAAGATAGGTCTTATATCCAATTATCACATCAACGCTGCCAAGGATATCCCCGGCTGCAACTGTCATCTGTTTTGCTGAACCTGGTCCTGTGCCGACAACGTAAAGGGTACCTGTGCCATTGCCATTGTTATGTTTTTCCATTTTCTTTTCCTGCTAAGTAGAAGATTACTTTTTGCACTGAGAAGGCTTGCCGGTTCTGCGACCCCAATGGCTCCAACTGCCTTAAGGGCGGCAAAGGATATCTCAAGATTGTTCTTTGTGTTTATTGCTTCTTTATCAAAAAAATCTATACGCCAGTCATTGTCCGCACCGAATTGAAGTAGGCCTGTCTCGTCGTTTTTTTTATCAATACTGGCAAGGTTTCTAATACTGGATCTGCTAAAATTCAAATCATCCAGAAGTTCGACAAGGGCGGATTCAAATTCTTCAACCGGAGTTCCCCTGTTACACCCCGAACCAATGACGATATTTCGTGGTCTGAAAAATGCGCAGTCACTGTTAATGTAGAGGGAGTGGGAAACAATTATATCAGCCTCATCCGTTCTTTTTACCTGTTGCAACCCTGGTGGCAGAGAGGCTACTTCCACATCTGCAAAAAGCTTCAAAGACCCCACGTTGACAAGTTTTGTGGAGAGGGTTGTTAAGATCTCTTTAGGGGGTGGGACAAGATCATTTACCTCTGCCCACAGATCGAGAGCGACCAGTCCTAAGGTGTCTGATGCCGTTGTAATAACAGGGTTCGCACCAAGAATCGCGGAGATTTCAAGGGTAAGTGCATTGCCGCCACCCAGATGGCCGGAAAGTAGACTGATGACGTTTGTTCCTTTTTCATCAACGACAAGAACACATGGGTCTGATCGCTTATCGCCAAGCAGCGGTGCAATAGAACGTACCACAATGCCCGCCGCCATCACGCAAATAAAACCATCAAAATTTGTCCACTCTTTATTGAGCAGATCTGCAACTTTCTGGCCCTTGGATTTTCGGAGAACGGTCACCGAATCATGGCTCTCAGCAATCTTTTCAGCCAGAATATATCCACCTTTGGTCAGAGCGATAAGGCCAATTTTCATTGTTTTGGGCTACCCTTGCGGTACTCGTGGGTGAACTCGCTATCATACAGTTTAGAAAGTACCGGGGGGGCTCCCTCGGCAAGAACTTCGCCTACGGATATAATGGCGGTCTTGGTGATTTTTGCCTCTTTTATTAGTGTGGCTATGGTTGCGAGGGTTCCACGCACCTGTCTTTCTTCAGGCCAGCTTGCTTTTTCTACAACCGCTACAGGTGTCTCTTTTGAATATCCGCCGGCGAGAAGATCCTTTACCACATCCTCTATCATCCCTACACTTAAAAAAATCATCATAGTCGCCTGGTGGGAGGCGAGGGATGTAAGATTTTCTCCTTCAGGAACAGGGGTTCTCCCTGCTCTTCTAGTGAAGATTACTGTCTGTGATATCTCCGGAAGTGTAAGTTCCGTCTGTAGAGCGGCGGCTGAGGCCAGTGCAGAGCTCACACCCGGTACTACCTTAAAGGGGATATCATTGTCATTTAACAGTGCAAATTGCTCGTTTATCGCTCCGTAAATAGAGGGGTCCCCAGTGTGGAGACGAACTACCTTTTTTCCGCTTTGCCACTCTGATAATATGATGGCAAAAACTTCATCAAGATTTAATCCAGCAGAGTTGTGTATTTCCGCTTTAAGCCCGGTTATAAGAGGTTTCGGTACCAGACTGCCCGTATAGATAACGACGTCGGCTTCTGCGAGGAGGCGCTTGCCTTTTACTGTGATAAGTTCCGGGTCACCTGGACCTGCGCCAACAAAATGGACAATATTCTCAGAATTATTTTCAGTCATAATAGTATCACTAGAGGGATTGTTTTGATCCTGCGAAGATGGTTATTGGGTTATATTCGGTATAGTTTCCGGAATCGTCCTTCCGGCTAACCTTAATGGTTGAAGCTCTGTACTTGAACTTATTTTCACTAAGGAATTTTGGTGCACTGTCAATAGTTTTTGCAATAACTCCATTGACGACAAACCGGCCACCCTGGGGAAGTCGTTCTGCCCCAATTTTTACAATAGTGTCCAGACTGCCACTGCTCCCTCCTACAAAAATTCTATCCGGATCGGGCAATGTGCTTAAGGCTTCAGGGGCTCTACCGAAAATAGGGATCACATTGTAGCAGCCAAATTTAACAATATTATTTTTTATGTTTTCTATCTCTTCCGGCTTATGCTCAATGGCATATACGGTGAGTTGTGGATTTGATTTTGCCGCTTCAATGGATATTGAGCCACTTCCAGCACCAACATCCCATAAAACACCGGTGGCTGGTAGCTGCAGCTGATGAAGAGTTGCTGCCCGGACTTCATTTTTGGTTATGAGGCCGCGACTATGGTGTATATCATCCTCAGTGAGACCTAGTGTGCAGCTGGAGCTTTGTAGAGTGGGGGCAAGTAAACAAAGGATATTGAGAGGGGAAAATGTCCTGTTGTGAGTCTCATTCAGACTACCTCTAAAAACTTTTTCGTTTTCTAGACCTATATCTTCAGCTACCAGTAGTTCTATGTTGTCAATAAGATTTTTGTCACCTACAAGCCTCAGATAGTTCAACAGCTTTTCCGCTATGATATCGGGACTATTGGCCTTATCTGTGAAAGCTAAATTTTTTTGAGCCTGGAGCAGCAGGGAGGGAAGATGTATGTTCTGGTCGTCTCGTCCGTGGAGGCTGACTATCCTGGCGTCGTCCCAAGCTATTTTAAATAAGGCACAACCCCTCTGTATTGACGAGAGGGCAGGATAAAATTCAATGTTTTCCCGGGGAAATTCCTCTGTCAATCTTTTGCCGATCCCGTAAAAAAGAGGATCTCCACTGGCAAAAACTGCAACATTATTACTCTTGAGCGCTTGCTTGATTTGCTCAAACGCGCTTTGCAGGGGGGTAATAGGTTGAAAAGTAATGTCTAACCCCGCGACTAAATTTCCAAAACGCCCGGTACCAAAAACATGGGAGCAGTCAAGGAGAAGCTGTTCCTGCTTGTTGTTGAGGGCCAGGTCATCAATACCAATGACATATAATTTATACATGTGCTACTATCTCCGCCTTGTGGTCAATAAGATACACCTTGACCTGGAGTTTTGAGGTATCCTGGGCGTAATCCCGGGCACGTTTACATACCGCCCTGATCAGCTCAACTTTTCCCGCATCTTCAATGTGGGTGAGCATCTCCCGCGCTGTGTTGGACAACTGCAGCTTCTCCAATAAATCGCCCGTGGCACCAAGACTTGCAAGTAGCTTTGCTCCATCTTGAACTTCAAGGGCGCCGTTTCGTACGTGGGTCTGGGGAATACGTAGAGCCGCTTTCATTATTTTTGCCCACATGCCTGCAATATGTATTGTAGAAAAACCTTTCTTGGCCGCTTCCTTTAATGAAAATTCCAGGTAATCACCCATCATTGCAAATGCCTCTATGGGTAAATCAAGAAGGTGTTGAGCACCTTTTTCAGAGGTTCTGCCGGTGGAGAGGACAATGTCGTTAATTCCAGCTTCTCTGGCAACGTCCATGGAGGCAGAAATGGTAGCAGTCCAGGCATCAGCAGAAACAGGCCTGACAATTCCCGTGGTACCCAGGATGGAGAGACCTCCAACGATACCCAGCCGATGGTTGAGGGTTTTATCCGCAAGAACTTCGCCGTTGGTAACAGAAATGGTCGCTTTGAGAGGCTCCTGAGTAACCTCCTGAATTGCTCTTACTATCATCTTGCGCGGAATAGGATTTATGGCTGGTTCGCCTACCTTGACAGCAAGCCCTGGTTTTGTTGCAAGCCCAACTCCTTTACCCCGACAAAGTTGCACGCTCTCTATGGTTACACAATCGCTATCTCCTGCTATTTCTTGTTGAAGGGAAACAGTAGCGAGAATTTCTGCACGGTTTGTTACATCCGGATCATCTCCCGCATCCTTTATGATAGCGGCGGTTGCAACTTTATCATCAATCCTACATGTGGAAACCGCAAAAGATTTACGGCTGCCATCAGGGAAGGGGATTTCAATTTCAGTTGGACAGACACCTTCTATGAGAGCAACAGTGGCGGCTTTTGCGGCCGCAGCACTACATGAACCGGTTGTAAAACCACTTCTTAATCTTTTTGCCATAGTTATTCTGCAGCCAGACGTAAAATGGCGTTAACGATTGCAGCAGCAACAGGGCTTCCGCCTTTACGGCCCAGGCTGGTTATGTAGCAACTGTTCTCCTCAACGAGCAGATCTTTCGATTCCGCAGCGTTGACAAAGCCCACTGGTACGCCGACAACAAGCGGAGGGTTAGAAAACTTCTTCTTATTTATGGTTCGGATGGTTTCAACCAGTGCCGTTGGAGCATTACCCATGGCAACAATACCTATTGACTCATCCAGGCACATGGAAATGGCCATTTCAGATCTGGTGGTACCCATCTCTTTTGCCTTGGCAGCAATTTCAGGGTCCGCTACCTTACAGAGCACCTCTCCACCATATTGAGCTAAAATTGTCTTACTGATACCAGCGGCAACCATATTGACATCGGTGAGGATGTTTTTTCCCTGGCGAATGGCGTCAATACCGGCGGCGATTGCCCCGGGGGCAAAGCGCATATTCTCGCCAAAGGAAAAATCTCCTGTGGCGTGGATCGCTCTCTGGACAACCTTGAAGGTTTGGCTGTCAAGATCTGTCGGGCCAAATTCACTTTCAATAATTCTAAAACTCTCAGCTTCTATTTCTGATGGAGCTATTTTTTGCAACGTCACAGCCATAGTCTTACTCTCGGCAATAATTAATGAAATCACTCGCCACCTGTGGTGAATAACCAAAGTGGAGGTGCATGTATCCGCCTAATACCCTGCGGTGTCTGTACCCTTCAAATGAGGAATTGTTAACCTTGTAAATCCTTTCAATCTCTTCTGGCATCTGCTCAATATTTGAGTAATGGAATTCATGTCCCCGCAACACAGTTCCGGACGGGCCAAAACAACTCTCTTGCTGGGTGTGTATTTCTCTGTACCCGAGGCTGGCGCGTTTCTTTTGCATTTTTGCCTTTACCGGAAAGGATGCTACCATGGGATGAAATTGTTCGTCATGGTCGGTAATGCCCTGGGTGAGATACATGAAGCCACCACACTCTGCGTAGACCACT
>JAAELB010000919.1 GCA_024227155.1 Desulfobulbaceae bacterium | reverse complement strand
GTTAATGAAGCGATTATAAGGGGCGGTTTATTTGGATGAGACATCTCCTATAAAGGAACCTACTATCACAATTCAAATAATGTGCGTCCTAATGTTTTGGGGAACTATAGTACCCTTAGTTCCTTTAGTTGTTTCTTTAATATTGAGGCAGGACGGTTCATTTTATACACCGTACTATGGATTCTCTATAATTATTAGCACCTATTGCATGGTCGGTTTATGGAAAATGAAAAGAAGGGCCGCCTATACATATACAGGCTTTGTTGTTCTTAATAATTTTGTTCTATTTCTCATGGATGCATGGGGTCTTGCGGCTATTTTGTTTCCTGCTATTGTTATATTCTTTGCATTAAAACATGTTTCGAAGATGTCGTAAAATGCCAAACCATCGCTCGCAACAGACCGCGAGGATGATCGGCATCTCAAGAATAGCGCTGGTTGGAATGATTTTACTATTTCAGTTGTTTTGGCTACATTCCTTGTGGCTGCTGAAGCGCTCGTTAGGTATAAAATAACAATATGAAGGAAGTAACCAAGAAAGAATTCAAAGCTATATTTTTAAAGTATGGCAAGCGAGAAGATGGTTGGGGAAAAGGTTATTGGAATAGTCACTATAGATTTCCCAGAAAAGACAACATGAGATATTTAGTTGAATTACCAGAAAATCCAAAAGAAAAGAAAATCGAATGATGATTGTTAATGATTATTCTAATAATGAAATTCGTTTATTCTTTATGTCCGTTGATCGAGAAGAAGCTTTCTTTGATTACCCTGGAAAAGAATGAATTATAAGAAAAAAACCTAACATCTATGATCGTTTCACCTGGGCATGAAGACCTTGTTTCAAGATCAACCAAGATAGGGCTGACCATTGCCTACACACGGACGTGGTGAAGACACCACGCCGGTAATGCTATACATTGAACGGCAATAGGCACTCAAATAAATACTCCTGCAGACCAGTTTCTTGCACTGGATGAGAAAATGAAACGTGCAGTCCATATCGCGCTTTGTCGGCAGGCATTGGACAAATGGCAGGGGTATTGTGAATCGGTCGCAGACCTGTCTTACGTAGAGGCCATATGCGGAACAAAACAAGTTGTTGATCCACATCTGCCAAGTGACGCTCTTAACGCCGTCATTGCATGTCGCGCAAGCGATGATGTATCAACTCGGTATCACGAGCCAATAGCGGCACTCCAGGATGATGACCTTGAACTGCCAGACGATACAGAATTTGCCTTCTATGTAATCTATAATCTCCACCAAAGGTACATCGTAGGTCGATTATTATTATTTATGATAAATGAATGGTTTTTGATGTTTGGTATAAAACCAGAATGTCATATTCAATGAAACTTGAGGTGTTCGATAATAAAGGAAGAATAATGGCATCTTCTGAGGTTGAAAAAAAATGTGGGATGATAAAGATAATGCTGTCCCAGATCTTGAATTTAAATCGGCAGTTGAAAAACTTTTGACGAGTGATTCAATCGTTAAGGGACTTAATCAAAATTTGTCCTATTCTAACTATGGAACAAATTCCAACGTCATTGAGAACGAATTTGTCACAAAAGATGTTCAGGGGTCATCCATTAAAGGGTTAGTCAAGAGAAAAAACACTTCTCCCTGAGCCTTCGGCCCTCCCTTTTTGGTATTATGTTTGAAAACATTTTTATCTCCAATTCGCACCCGTTCCTTCATTTTGAGCTGTTTGGCCTATAAACCTTGCGGCTGTTGATGCGAACGTTGGCTACTTGATAATTCTTGACAATGTACCCCATTTGTGCCACATTATGAAAGCAAAATGGAGGTGAACCATGAATAAAACATCAACAATACGGGCCCGGATTGAGCCTGACCTTAAAAACAAGGCCGAATACATATTTCGCCAACTCGGATTAACCACTACTCAAGCTATAACGTTGTTTTATAAGCAGGTTGAATTAAGAAAGGGCCTTCCATTCGATATAGCCATTTCTAATGAGATTACACGCAAGACGCTAGACGATACTGATTCTGGACGCAACCTGATCGTTTGCGATGATGCTGATGATATGTTCAAGAAACTCGGTATCTAATGCTCACTCCAGTATATACTCGGCAGTTTGAGAAAGATATCAAGCGGATAAAAAAGCGTGGCAAGAACCTTGATAAGCTTAAAATACTTATCCGTTCGTTGCTTGCTGAAGAATCCATTGATCCTTTGCATCGAGATCATAAGCTGGTCGGAAACTGGAAGGGACGCCGTGAATGCCACATTGAATCCGATTGGCTTCTGATTTATAAGACTGACCTCAATCGTATCATATTCGAGCGAACAGGGACACACTCCGACTTATTCAAGAAATAAGGAGTGAAAGTCCAACCTGTTACTGGAGAGGGACCGGGAAAGTCGTGCCATTTATGAAATGTAACCTTGGGTCAGGCATTTGGACTTTTTCGTAGTCATTCGGTTCTCGTTTCCCGGCACCTCATTTTTTTATTTTCGATATAGAGGAAAACAAATCAAAACAAGTAAATGAATTCGGTCTTCCCCTAACTTTTATTCACAAAGGACAGCGTTCAAGCCTGATTATAACTTTTATTATGGAGGTCATGTCTGCCCTTGACTCTTACCCATTTCTATCATGAGTCAATAGCAGGCTTGACCTGTAAATTACAAGAGGTGACGGATGGCCACGCAATCAACACAAAAGGCGAAGCTCACTGTGTGGATTCCCATTATTGTTTCGATCGCTTCGCTTGTTTTTGGCTTTTTTCAATATTTTGATAAACGCAGCCAGGGAAAGACATTAGCGGCATTGGGAAAAGAAAGACAGAAACTTGAGCTGAAAATCCAAAAAGCCGAACTGAGGGAGAAACAAGCGAATATTTCCGTACACTATGTTGTTACTGATTTCCAGTCGATTCAGGAGTGGATTGATCATCAAACCACATTCGATGAAGCTTTGCTTAAGTGGCTGCGTTTCCTGGAAAAAACGCTGCCCTTTACGGCCTCACTGCACCATCGCGAAAATACCGTCTACAAGGAGATTAAATCGTATGAAGAAGATATTACCAACCATTACCTGGCATTTTTGCTATTGCAAAATACTGGAAAATCCGATGCCAAAAGCATTCACATTGGTTTCGATGCCATTGGCAAGGATGACGAACAGGACCAAGTAAATCTACTCGTTATGGATCACCTTGAACCTGGGCATGGTGTGATGATCCCCATCGAACACTACGACATCCAGGCAAATAAACATTTCGGGACTTGGCTGATACCAGCCAATAATCTGTCATATTTGGACACTTACCTACAGGAAAATAAACAGCTCAAGGTCAGGCAAAAAGACACTGCCGCAGCCATCCTAGGGCCTACCCTCCGCTTAGAGGAATAGCACGTCAAGGGGCTAACACCCAATAGAGCGCAAACAAATAAGTTGAATGCTACGAAAATTATTAAAAAATGGTCTTCATATAGCTCATAAGAGAACCATATGGTTTACAAGCGGACCAATTTTATCTTGACAAGCTGATGGAAGTTCATTATCTGTGGTTCGCAGAAAGAGCATAAAGCCATCTTGTGGTCTATATGCGAACCAAAGGAGAAATGATGCCAAAGTCCATCACACGCACCTACTCACGCTATAGCCGCGATGCGGCTGCCTTGCTTGGAGCGTTGATCCGCGAAGCGCGTAATGAGCGCAAGCTCACTGCTCAGGAATTGGCCGATCGCGCTGGTATTTCTAGAGGACTGCTGCAACGCATCGAAAAGGGCAACCTCAAATGTGAAATCGGAGCCGTGTTCGAAGTGGCAACCATTATTGGTGTCAAGTTGTTTGATACCGATGAAAGCGCGCTGACGAAATACCTGCGTCAAACCAGGGAAAAGCTGGCGCTCCTGCCAAAATCTGTTCGCAAGAGATCCAAAGCGGTGCGCGATGACTTCTAAAACAGAGAAAGAAGCCTTTGTCTGGATATGGCTGCCGGGTGAAACCGAGCCTGTCGTAGCCGGACGGCTTGAAGCTGATAACGGCAATATCCTGTTCAACTATGGTAAAAGCTACCTGGATCGTATCGGTGACAGCAAACCTGCAATTTCAATTTACGAACCCGAATTGCCGCTAAAGGCTGGGGTGCTTCCCTTACCTGCGGGCTTGATCATGCCCGGCTGTATCAGGGATGCCGCGCCTGATGCGTGGGGCCGGCGTGTGATTATCAACATAAAGTTAGGGCTTAAAGGCGCCGACACGGATACTGCCGAGCTAGATGAACTGACCTACCTGCTGGAGTCTGGCTCGGACCGGATCGGTGCGCTTGATTTTCAGCGTTCCCCTACAGAATATGTGCCGCGTACCGCAAATAATGTCAGTTTGGAAGAATTGATTAAATCAGCCGAACGGGTTGAAAAAGGCGTACCCCTTACACCGGAGTTGGATCAGGCGTTGTTCCATGGCAGCTCTATTGGCGGCGCTCGTCCTAAAGCCTTAATTCAAGACCAAGGCAAAAAATACGTGGCCAAGTTTTCATCCAGCACCGATCTGTACAGCGTCGTTAAAGCTGAATTAATTGCCATGCGGTTGGCTGAATTGGCCGGGTTGAATGCTGCACCAGTAAAACTGGCCAAAGTGGCTAACAAAGACGTACTATTGATCGAGCGCTTTGACCGCGAGCCAAAAGGTGACAAGTGGGCACGAAAGGCCATGGTCTCAGCTCTAACTCTATTTCACTTGGATGACATGATGGCTCGGTACGCTAGCTATGAAACGTTATCCGAAATTATCCGCCACCGTTTTACTGATCCGAAGCATACGCTGAAAGAGCTGTTCTCTCGGCTCGTCTTCAATATTCTGTGTGGCAATACCGACGATCATGCGCGGAATCATGCGGCGTTTTGGGACGGCAAAGCATTGACCCTGACACCTGCTTATGACATTTGTCCGCAAGGCCGCACAGGCAATGTGGCTTCACAGGCCATGCTCATATCTGGCGACAATAATCTGAGCCAACTCAAAACGTGCCTTGAGACCGCGCACAACTTCCTTCTTTCTGAGGAAGAAGCCCGCGAAACATTCGGTAACCTGACTGCCGTAATCGAACAGCATTGGGACGCCGTCTGTGAAGAAGCTGAGCTGAATGAAGTGGATAAGAAACTTCTTTGGAGGCGGCAGTTTCTAAACCCCTATTCAGTTGAGCAATAGGTATTCCTTTTGAAAAGCAACGAGCGACTATCTTGAGCTAATTTCAATTGATTTTAAATCAAACGATGCTTGGGAAAACCTCTACAAGATTCTTAGGGGCCATATTAGAATTCATAGGGTATCGAAATTGTTAGATCTCCAAGAAAAAGTTCCGTTCACTGATTGGATTGAATCAATATTCAAATTGCCTCTCCTTGATTACCCTGGGGATATTTTTCCTTCATGGGGAAATTCATCAAATGAATACATGCGGAATCATCATGATAAGGAGATGCTTCTTGTTATGAAAAGAACCCTTTATAGTAGTTCCTTGACCTGTATTGAAAGTGCTCTTCATGGTTTGAATCATTGGGTGGGTAACTATCGCGAACGGATACACCAGATAATTGATAAGTTTCTTTCCAATCGGGGTGAACTGCCTCCTGAAATTCATGAACAAGCAGAATGGGCAAAAAAGGGAACAATGCCGTGAATGATAGGCCTATAACAAACGGTCGTTGGCGAATTTGGTTCCCTTACCGGAAAGCCGCGCCGCTATGCAATTAGGACAAAATTATGAAGAAGTATTTGTCTTTATACTTTTCCATCACAGGCTTATATCTTCCCGAGAAGACATTTTTCAAACTAAATCGGATTTTAATCATTTTTATAATGGATTAGAAGAAATGAATAGACTATATATACTCATAAAAGGGTTACCCATGCCCTCAAACGGCGATAATGTCGCAATAATTCTAACATAGGAGCAAGGTATGAGCAAAACAACGGACAACTTGAAATCCGCATTTAGCGGTGAATCCGAAGCACGAAATAAGTACACGTTTTTTGCCGAAGTGGCCCGCAAGGAAGGTTACCTGTATATTGCAAAAAT
>JAAELB010000918.1 GCA_024227155.1 Desulfobulbaceae bacterium | reverse complement strand
TTTGGCGGAGCGGACGGGACTCGAACCCGCGACCTCCGGCGTGACAGGCCGGCATTCTAACCAACTGAACTACCGCTCCAAAAAAATACCTGGCTGATGTGGTGGGCGGCACAGGGCTTGAACCTGTGACCCCCGGCTTGTAAGGCCGATGCTCTCCCAACTGAGCTAGCCGCCCGTCTCAACCAACGGTGAAGGAGTATTTACCAACTTCACCGGACAACGTCAAGAGAAAACATCAGAGAATTTCATATTCTCTTCTTTTATATTTTTCTTTTTGTATTTCAAACTCTTATTGCTGCATTGTTAGTTTTTAAAGAGTGGCTTCCCATCCTCAGTAACAAGAGCATGATCAAGAACCTCATCCATATGATTCACAATATCAATGGTTAAGGACTTCCTGATCCTCATGGGCACATCGCTGAGATTACGCTCATTTTCCTTAGGGATTAGTACATGGGTAATATTACCCCGTTTGGCAGCCAACAATTTTTCTGTAAGCCCCCCTATCGGTAACACCCTTCCTCTAAGAGTAATTTCACCGGTCATTGCCAGGTAATGTTTCACCGGAATTTTAGCAAGGGCAGACACTAAGGTGGTTGCTATAGTAATACCAGCAGAAGGTCCATCTTTAGGTATTGCCCCCTCAGGCACATGGATATGAATATCAAGCTTTTGGTAGAAGTCCTTTTCAAGTCCCAGAACATCTGCACGTGACCGCACATAACTGAGCGCAGCCTGTGCTGATTCCTGCATAACATCACCTAACTTACCGGTAATTATCAGTTTTCCACCACCTGCCATGAGGGTTGCTTCAATTTGGAGCAATTCTCCCCCAACTTCCGTCCAGGCAAGCCCGGTTGTTAGGCCAATTTCATCATGCTCTTCTGCCAGGCCGTATCTGAATTTTGGAGTACCCAGGAATTTACCAACAGATTGTACACTGACTCGATATTTTTTATCCTTGAGATCTTTCTTGAGCCGTTCTCTTGCAATCTTTCGACATAAAGAGGCAATAATTCTTTCAAGATTACGAACCCCCGCCTCCCGTGTGTACCGACGAATAATTTCAAGTACCGCGCCATCGGTCAGTTGAATATCACCAACTTTGTAACCGTTTTCTTTAAGCTGCTTCGGGATCAGGTATCCTTCCGCAATCTTGAGTTTATCTTCCTCAGTATAACCGCTGATTTGAATGATCTCCATACGATCCTGCAAAGGAACTGGGATACCATGGAGGTTATTGGCGGTAGTTATAAAAAAGATCTCTGAAAGATCGTAATCGATATCAAGATAATGGTCATTAAATGCCACATTCTGCTCAGGGTCAAGGACCTCCAAAAGCGCTGAAGACGGATCCCCTCTAAAATCCATGGACATCTTATCCACTTCATCAAGGCAAAACACAGGATTTGAGACTCCCACCTTCTGCATCGACTGAATTATCTTACCCGGCATCGCGCCGATATAAGTCCTGCGATGACCTCTGATTTCGGCCTCATCCCGAACCCCGCCAAGAGACAACCTTGAAAACTTCCTGCCCATTGCACGGGCAATAGACCTGCAAACAGAAGTTTTACCAACCCCCGGAGGCCCTACAAGACAGAGAATGGGTCCTTTTATTTTTTTTACCTGTGCCTGCACAGCCAGATATTCAAGGATACGCTCCTTTGGTTTTGCCAGACCGTAGTGGTCCTCATCAAGAATTTTTTCAGCCTTATTAATATCGATCTTTGACTTGCTCTTCTTCTCCCATGGAAGATTTACAATGCAATCAATATAATTACGTACCACCGTTGTCTCAGCGGACATTGGCGGCATGTTTTTCAGCTTTTTAAATTCTTTAAGAGTTTTTTCCTTTGCAAGTTCAGGCATTTTCTTGGCCTTGATGGACTCTTCGAGTTCTCCCATCTCATCGAGACCATCTTCATTCTGCCCTATTTCAGTCTGAATTTCCCTTACTTTTTCACCTAGATAATAATCACGCTGGGTCTTACCCATGCGCATCTTAACCTTGGCGTTTATAGATTTTTCAAGCTCTAAAAGCTCTATCTCACGGTTGAGAATTTCAAGGACCTTTTCCATCCTTTCAGGAAGGGGCTCAGTCTCGAGTATTTCCTGTTTTTCCTCACTCCTTAAAGGCAAATGTGAACAGATAACATTAAGCAGTTTCAAAGGATTATCGATGGATTTAACTGAATTTAGAACTTCCTTGGCAATTTTCTTATTGCCAGCAGCAAAGCCTTCAAAGTATTTTCGAAGCTCCCGCTCATATGCCACCATAGCGTTTGTTGCTTCTGTATCATCCAACCGTTCCTCAACTTCCGCCTGAAAAAAATTATCATTAGGAACATAGGAGATCACCTTAGCACGGGTTTTCCCTTCAACCAGTGCCTTGATGGTGCCATCTGGAAGCCTTAATAACTGCATTACAGTGGCAAGAGTCCCATAGGTGTAAAGATCTTCCTCCCCTGGCTCATCAACAGAAGACTTCTTTTGCGTTACAAGAAGGATATCTGTTTTTTTCTCCATTGCATCTTCAAGTGCTTGGATCGAGTTCTTTCGGCCGACAACGAGTGGCGCTACCATATGGGGGAAAATAACGATATCCCGAAGTGGCATCAAAGGGTAAAGTTTCGTCACAAAATCTCCTTTCGATTATGCGGTACGACTATATAAAGGTTTCACTGGTCTCTGAGGCAGCCTTTTCGTGGAGCTTATCCGAGAAAAGGAATTTCAAAGTCTACACTATCTGTTCAAAATCGAAGAGTTTGGGCAGGTAAGCCAAAACTCCGAAAGTGCATTCTCGGACAGCCTCCTAGCCGGTTTTTTTAAGCTGTTCTTCCTTTGGGTTGTGATAGAGGATCACCGGATAATCGTCCTGGGTAATAACCTGCTCATTAATAACACACTCCTGGACGTTCTCTTTTGACGGAAGATCATACATAACGTCAAGCATCGCTTTTTCCATTACCGACCGTAAACCACGGGCACCGGATTTTCGAGTAAGGGCTTTTTGAGCAATAGCCACGAGCGCGCCTTCAGTAAACCTGAGATTAATGCCATCAAATTCAAAGAGCTTTTCGTACTGCTTGGTCAGTGCATTTTTTGGTTCTTTCAAAATACGAACCAAATCTTCTTCCACCAGTTCTTCCATAGTAGCAATAACTGGCAAACGTCCAACCAGTTCAGGAATAAGGCCAAATTTCAACAGATCTTCTGGTTGAACCATCCGCAACAGCTCACCAATTTTTTTCTTCTCGTCACCGGTAACTTTGGCTCCAAAACCTATTGATTTCGAACCTTGCCGCCTGCTGACAACTTTATCTAATCCTACAAACGCACCACCAACAATAAAAAGAATATTGGTAGTATCTATCTGTACCAGTTCCTGTTGAGGGTGTTTACGTCCGCCCTTGGGAGGAATAGAGGCATTTGTCCCTTCAATAATCTTCAACAGAGCCTGTTGAACACCCTCTCCAGACACGTCCCTCGTAAGCGATGGACTGTCTGATTTTCGGGCTATTTTATCAATTTCATCTATATAAATTATTCCGCGCTGGGCACGATCAACATCATAGTCGGCAGCCTGGAGCAGGCTGACCAGAATATTTTCCACGTCCTCTCCCACATAACCCGCCTCGGTGAGAGTAGTGGCATCTGCCATACAGAAAGGAACGTTTAAAATTCGTGCAAGAGTCTGAGCCACCAGAGTTTTACCAGACCCGGTTGGGCCAATAAGAATGATATTTGACTTTTGCAGCTCTACTGAATCAGCATCCACTGGCGCATCAATGCGCTTATAATGGTTATGAACAGCCACAGATAGCACTTTCTTGGCATAATCCTGACCAATCACATAGTCGTCAAGATGCTCATTAAGCTCTATCGGTTTGTAGGAACGATGGGCCTCTACCTCGGCCTCAGTTACCTCTGACCCATCCTTATTATCAAGAACAATCTCATTACACAGTTCAATGCACTCATCACATATGAAAACATCAGGCCCCGCAATAAGCTTTTCTACCTCATCCTGATTTTTACCGCAAAAGGAGCAGTTACAGTCTGGACCGTTGTTGTTTGAATCATCCATGCTATTCGACCTCAGCCAGTTCTTCTCTATTAGTGAGTACTTTATCAATAAGACCGTACTTCTGTGCTTCTTCACCGCTCATAAAATAATCACGCTCGGTGTCACTTGTAATCTTCTTAATGGTTCTTTTAGTATGATGGGCCAGTAACCTGTTCAGGTCCGCTTTCATACGCAAAATTTCTTTTGCCTGGATATCAATATCTGTCGCCTGTCCCTGAAAACCGCCCATTGGTTGGTGTATCATTATTCTGGCATTAGGTAGTGAATAGCGTTTTCCATCCGTACCAGCAGCCAATAAAAAGGCACCCATAGAAGCAGCTTGCCCCATGCACAGCGTCGCAATATCACACTTCACATATTGCATAGTGTCATAAATTGCCATCCCTGCGGTAACAGAGCCACCGGGGGAATTAATATAGAAAGTAATGTCCTTGTCCGGATCTTCAGCCTCAAGAAAGAGTAACTGAGCAACAATAACATTAGAGACATCATCATTCACACCCGAACCGAGAAAAATAATGCGCTCTTTTAAGAGACGCGAATATATATCATAAGCTCTCTCCCCACGGGGACTTTGCTCAACCACCATTGGCACAAGATTCATCAGTTACACTCCTTAAAACGGTTCGACTGCAAAAGGCCCTGAGCCCTATGCAGTCGTTATTGGAAAAAAGCTGTCTCAACATATGTAATGGGGCTCCCCATTACATATGCTCATTATAAGTCGTATGCGATTAGATGCAACCTGCTCTATCAGCTTTTTGAAGCATCGGCCTCTACGGCTGTTTCTTCGGCAGCATCTTCAGTCTTTTCTTCCGGCTTTTCTTCTACTTCCGGAGCATCTACAAAGACAGCCTGTTCTCTCAAGTAAGCCAGGATTTTCTCATTTAACAACTCGTTCATGAACGGGAGGAGATCATCCCTGTTTTGAAAATATTCTTTCACCTTAGCTACAGGCATATTGTACATATCACCAATACGCTTAAAGCCACGATCCATATCTTCTTCTTCAACCTTGATCTCTTCAGTTTCCGCAATTTTCTTTAGAATAAAGTCTCCGCGAACTCTTTTAGCAGCAACTTCCTCATTCTGCTGAGCAAGGGTCTCACGGCTCAATCCTGCAGCCTCAAGACTCATACCGCTCTGCTCAAACTGCTGTTCGGTCTGTTTAATCATCTGCTCAATTTCAAAGGCGACGAGACGCTTTGGAACATCAAACTCATGGTTTGCAAGAAGCTTTTGCATCACCTTATCGGTGGTAGCTCCCTCGGCACGTTCTTCACGCTGCTTGGTCAGTCGTTCATTTATAGAAGCCTTGAGTTCATCAAGACTATTGAACTCCTCACCCGCATCTTTGGCAAATTCATCATCAAGTTCTGCGAGCACACGCTCTTTAACATCCTTTACCTTCACTCGAAACTCGACCTTTTTGCCTTTGAGCATTGGATTAGGATGGGTTTCAGGAAAATCTACTTCATGGCTTTTCTCTTCATCCTTATTCATGCCAATCAGCTTTTCTTCAAATTCTGCACCCATGTTTCCGCTACCAACGTCAACAGAATAGTCTTCCTGCTTTACCTGGGGCATGGGATTGCCATTGTTGTAACCTTGAAAATCAACAATAACAACATCTTCTTCCTGAATAGTTCTATCAGTTACGGAACGAAGCGGTGCCATGGATTTCTGCATGGACACGAGTTCAATTTGAATCTCTTCATCCGTTACGAGGATTTCTTCCTTCTCAATCTCAAGACCTTTGTACTGAGCAAGTTCAAATTCTGGACGAATATCAACTTCAGCTATAAAAGTAAAAGAACCATCGTCATTATATTTAACATCCTTAATCTCAGGATGGGTAATAGGATCAATGCCTTCTTTTTCAATGGCCTCAAAATAATTATCCTGAACCAACTTCTCTCCGGTCTCACCTTCAACCTGTGCCTTGTGATACTTCACAATAATAGAACGGGGCACCTTACCACGACGAAAGCCCTTCATTTTTACTTCTTTCTTCAACTTGTCGTATGCCTCGTTCAGTTTAGGCTGAACAGTATCATCAGGCAGTGTGACCGTAATTTTTTTCGTAAGAGCACTGATCTCTTCTACCTTTATATCCATTGAGTCCCATCCTTTAAATTAATTTATGATAAACACCTGAATCCACGTGCAAATACATCAACCCAACAAGAAACCAGTCGAGTACCAATAGAGTCAGATGTAAATGATAGTGGATTGTAAAACAGGTGAGGTTTATAGCTATATTGAAAAATGGTGCGAGAGGGGGGAGTCGAACCCCCACACCGTAAGGCGCCAGATCCTAAGTCTGGTGCGTCTACCAATTCCGCCACCCTCGCATCCATATTTTTTCAAATGCGTTGCTTTACCATATTTAGTATGGAACACGCAAGAAACATTTGACACGGCTTTACATCAATTTTACCACACCCATCAAAACGGTACTAAATAATTCAGATAATGGTACCAGTCAAGGGCGTACTTGACATTAAACCGCCTGGAACAAAAAAAAGTTGTTATGAATACCATCTTAATCACCACGATACTAGTGTTTTTTTATCTACAGTTAATTTATTTTAAATTCAACCTTTTCAAAATGGTCAAGACCGATACCAATGACTTCAGTTCCATCAATCTTGCTAAATGAGAACAGAGTGGCTATTATTGTTTTTCTGATCGACTCTATTAATTCATATAGAGATCAAATCTTTATTATTGATTAAGACAGTGAGAAAATACATATCCAAGCGCACTGGATTATTTTCAGACTTTAACCATGAGGCTTTAATGAATTACCGTAAATTTTATGCAGGTGGTCTACTTTCTTTTTTGCTCGCCACTGGCGCGCATGGTGTCCCACTCCCCCAATCTGGGCAAGACAATCTTGTAGAATGGCAGGTCCAGCAACAATGGCCTACCAAAGGGAAAACCCTGGACATGGTACATGCACTTGACGGCAAGTCAGTTTACATCCTTAACGATGAAAACAAGGTGCAGGTGTTTACCAACCAGGGCAAACTGCAAGGTTCCATTCCTGTAGCCAACGGAGTAACTTCCATTGACATTGCACCCCAGGGCGAAACGCTCTATCTAGTAAATAACCAAAACAACACATTTTCATCTCTCAGTGTATCCCTGGTTCATACCATAGACACCACAGGTTCACCTTTTGAAGGACCAGCGGATGCACCAGTTACACTTTCCATTTTTACAGATTTTGAATGACCTTATTGTGGCAAATTACTGCCATTAATCGAGCAGGTGCTCGAAAAGAACCCTGAGACTGTAAAAGTTGTCTTCAAGAATATGCCCCTTAAATTTCATAAGATGGCAGAGCCAAGCGCGCGTGCAGCACTTGCCGCACACCAGCAAGGTAAATTCTGGGAATTTCATGATAAACTTTTTGCCTCCAAAAAACTTTCTAAAGGAGAAATCAAAAAAATTGCCAGATCCTTAAAACTTGACCTCACCAAATTTGAGGCAGATATGGAATCCGCAGCGATTAAAGCAAAGGTGCAAAAAGACATACAGGATGCTCAAAAGGCTGGCGTTACAGGTACCCCCACGGTCTTTATCAACGGCCGCAAACCAAAACAACGAAGCCTCGCTGGTTTCCAGGCCATTATCGATGATGAACTACAGAAATTAGGTGAAAAATAAAGTCTGTATGAATTCAAATTTTATCAACCAGGAAATCAGCTTTACTGATAACAGACAGGCAAGCACCCTCTATGGTGATCTAAACAAAAACCTTCAGGCACTCGAAAAAAGTTCAGGGGTCACCATAAATGCACGTGGAACCAATGTACGCATATCCGGACTCCCCCATGAAGTAGAGCTTGCATCAGAACTGTTAAACCAACTTTACGAACTGGTAGGCAAGGGATACCCCGTTTACATTTCCGACTTTGCCTTTGGCCTTAAGGTGCTCGAAGCGTCACCAAGAGCAAAATTAGATAAAATTTTTCTCGACAAAGTGTATGTCACCACACAAAATCGAGTGGTATCGCCTAAGACGCGTAATCAAAAAATTTATATCGATTCCATTAGGGAAAACGACATAGTTTTTGGCATAGGTCCTGCCGGCACAGGAAAAACCTACCTTGCGGTGGCTATGGCCGTTGCAGCCCTCACCTCCGGGCAGGTTAGGTCAATCATTCTCACTCGCCCCGCGGTTGAGGCGGGCGAGAAGCTGGGCTTTCTCCCTGGTGATCTTGCTCAAAAAGTTAACCCATATCTTCGGCCATTGCATGATGCGCTCAATGACCTCTTAGGCCCTGAAAAGGCTTCTGATCTAATTGAGCAGGAGATAATTGAAATTGCCCCCCTGGCATTTATGCGGGGACGAACACTAAGCAACTCTTTCATAATCCTGGATGAGGCCCAAAATACAACCAGGGAACAGATGAAAATGTTTCTAACCCGTATCGGTTTTGATTCACAGGCAGTTATTACCGGAGACTCAACACAGGTAGACTTGCCAGCCAAAAACCAATCAGGGCTTTTACAGGCCAAGAAAATTCTGTCAAACATTGATGGGATTGGATTTTGTTCATTTTCAAAGGCCGATGTAGTGCGCCATCCACTGGTCCAACAAATAATCAGTGCATACGAAAAACAATAGAGGGTAAAGGTGCCAACAAACCTCAAATCGCATTGTGACCTTGCTTCGTTTTCGGTCAATATTAAAAAACTGCAACACGATTCAGACTGGTTACTCCAGGAATGCAATGTGCAGGATTATAACGTCAATATATTACTGGTGAATGATCCTGAGATACAGGCTCTCAATAAACGCTATCGTGACAAAAACAAACCTACAAATGTACTATCCTTTCCGTTTGCGGATGGTGCCGATGAGTCTCTACAACATCTCCCGGTGAAAGAGCTTGGAGATATAATTATCTCCGTAGAAAGTGCATTGCGGGAATCATTGGAATATGGACAAACATTTCAAGAACGAATGACATGGCTTGTGGTTCATGGCATGCTACACCTGCTGGGTTACGACCATGAACGTTCCAGAAAAGCAGAAAAAATAATGTTTTCAAAAGAAAAAGAATTATTGGGGAAACTCAACCAAAACAGGAGAATTAAGATGGCCAAGCTCGCTATCAATGTTGATCACGTAGCAACCATAAGGGAAGCACGGGGAATTATGGAACCGGATCCGGTGACTGCCGCAGCAATTTGCGAACTTGCTGGAGCATCTGGCATAGTTATCCACCTCCGGGAAGATCGAAGGCATATACAGGACCGCGATGTTTACCTGCTACGTGAAACTATAAAAACGAAGATGAACCTCGAAATGGGGGCAAACAAAGAGATAATACAAATTGCCCTTGATGTACAGCCGGACATGGTCACACTGGTGCCAGAAAAAAGAGCCGAACTCACCACTGAAGGCGGCCTGGATGTTGTTAGCCAGATGAAAAAAATAGGCAAAGTTATTAATAAGATGGACAAAGAAAATATTCCTGTCTCTATCTTCGCCGATCCGGACATTAAGCAATTAAAAGCGGCAAAAGAACTTGGTGCCACTTTCGTGGAGTTGCACACCGGAAGATATTGTGACGCCCTTACCGAAGACGAACAGGCCAGGGAATTTGAACTAATAGCTGTAGCGGCTGAGGAAGCTGTCAATATGGGACTGCGGGTCAACGCTGGTCACGGGCTTAACTACCAGAACACTGAACCAATTGCATGCCTGGAAACTATAGAAGAACTCTCTATCGGCCATGCCATTATAGCCCACTCCGTATTTGTCGGCCTTGACCAGGCGGTAAAGGAAATGCTTGCTATTGTTAACCGTGCCGAATATGCACTGCTATAAAGAATAACTTTTTTACGACATAACCATTCTTCTCGATTGACAATCAGAATCTAGTTATGGTAAAAGCAACCGTGTCGCCTGGATGGTGGAATTGGTAGACACCCGAGACTTAAAATCTCGTGGGCCTTGCGCCCGTGCGAGTTCGATTCTCGCTCTAGGCACCAGAAATTGTTCCAAGGACGTTCATTAAAGTCCAGTAAAGCCCCAGCCTGTAAAGGTTTGGGGCTTTTTTTTGTCTTTTTCAGTGTATCTTCATCCATTACCGTACAAAGAAATCCGTTGTCAAAAGGGTGTACTGAGGGGTATATTTGAAACTAAACACGAACTTATTTTTCAAATACACCCTTGATGGAGTGCGCTATGGCTAAATTAACGGTTTTAGATATTCGTCATGCAAAAGGTACATGTCGTTTATCAGATGGAGAGGGATTATTTTTTGAAATCACATCAACAGGTGTGAAGCGTTGGCTGTATCGTTTCAAGATTAACGTTAAGAACGGTATGTATGTTATCGGTCGTTATCCTGAACTTTCTCTCAAGCAGGCCAGAATAAAACATCAGGAAGCAAAGCTGTTAGTCAAGCAGGGTATAAAGCCCGGGAAGGTAAGGCGTGAGATCAGAAACGAAAACATTGAAAGAGAAACAAAAGAGAAAGATTTTCGCACCAAATCATTTCAGTACATAGCTGAAGAATGGATTGAACAACAGAAAAGCGCCTGGAGCCATGACCATGCCCTATCGGTTTTCAATACTCTCAATAATGATGTTTTTGGCAGCTTGGGTGATAAGCCAGTTGATTCTATAACCCCACCGGAAGTTTTAAAAATTCTCAGAAATATAGAAAGCCGAGGATCTCTCGAAATAGCCCGAAAAGTATTACAAAGAATGAACGCTGTCTTTCGCTACGCTATTCAGACAGGCAGGGCCACCTATAATCCTGCAGCAGATATGCAGGGTGTACTGAAAGCAAAAACAGTTGAACACCTCCCTGCCCTCTTTGATAAAGATCTCTCGCAGCTTCTAAAAGATATCAGATCAAATCCGACAATCCATACCACTACTAAATTGGCTCTACAATTTACTGCTCTTACTGCCTGTAGGTCAGGTGAAGTGAGGAACGCTGACTGGTCAGAATTTCACCTTGAAGCCAATGAATGGCATATCCCGGCTGAACGTATGAAAATGAAACGTGCTCATATTGTACCACTTTCAAAACAAGCTGTAGCGGTGTTACATCGAGCTGGTACGCTATGGGGGAACAAAGGCCAGGTATTTCCTTCAATCCGTGACGAGTCAAAGCCTATGTCTGATAACGCCATGAGCAAAGCCCTTCGTGATATGGGATATAGAGGCAAAGCGACACCTCATGGCTTCCGATCTTCCTTTTCGTCAGCAGCCCATGAAAAGTCAGGTTTTCCAAGTGAGGTAATTGAAAAATGTTTGGCCCATGAAGAAAAAAACAAAATCAAAGGCGCCTATAACAGGGCTGAGTATTTAACTCAGCGGCGTCAGCTTATGCAGTGGTGGGGTAATAAGTTACAGGCTCTTGAATTTGGCGCTGAGATTATACCGATTGATAAGGCTGCTCAATAGAAAACGACAGTGTCGGGAGTGACAGATTTTGGCCTTGAATGACATTGAGGCTGGTGTAACCAGCAATAAGTGCAACAGATTGAAGTTTGAATGTAGATACCGATTTTCAGTCATCTTCGTGACAAAAATCGAGTCTGTAAATTTTCCCTTTTCTGACAATTTTTCGCTTCATAGATGACTTTGATTTGGTTTGTCTGTTCTTGGAATTCCTGCTTGAGCCACGGATGAGCCTTAAGCGGTCTTTCTGAGAGGTCCAGATTCATCATAGCCTCCTGCCTCTTCCAGCCTTGCTACCCGTGCTTCCAGATCTTCCACTTTTATTTGCAATTGCTTGTTTTCTGCCTCTAGCTCAGAATTTTCCCTCTCAAAGGTCACCTTTCCATGCAATGCCTCAATGAGGTCCGTCAGCAATTTTGCATTGTTGGTATCTGATCCAAGTATCTCAATTATTGAGGTGGATATTTCAGAGGAATTATCTGCAGTTTTCGTTTCCAGTTCGTCCTGTGGTTTATCCAATTCACCAGCGGATACTGGGCCTTCTTGCCCGTTCATGATGCGTCGCCCGAGAGCTAGCATTTCCTCGTAAACCAGGCCAAAATGTGAGGCGATTTTTTTTCGTATCTGTTCCGATCCCGGCTTTTTTCCTCTGACGATCGCACTGAGATAACCTCGGTCTATCCCCTGATTTTCTGCCAGTCGAGCCTGCGCACCACGACCTCCCTCTTTCAACAAGTGGATAAGTGCGGTGCGAAATTGATTAGAAGCTGATTGATCCATAGGTCAACAATAGACCATATGTTCAATAATACAAAGAAAAAAGTGTAATATTGACGGAAAAGACAACTTTATAGTTGACATATTCGCCTTC
>JAAELB010000917.1 GCA_024227155.1 Desulfobulbaceae bacterium | reverse complement strand
TTGACTGGTGTTTCCTCTTTTCTTTAGTGTCTCTGGGTTGGCAGAGATATCAGACTCAAAGTGTATCTGTATCCATTTACTCTTTTCTTTACTTGTATCCACATAAACAGTTTTTTGCTTGTTTGTGGCAAAGTCTCTCTTGCCAATTGTGGCTCTGACGTTGGTCTCTGGCACTAAACGAGTGATGCCGAACTTGAAGGTCTGACCAGTATTGACTAAATAGAGGGTGGATCTCTTTTTTGACCATGCCCTAAAACCTTCAAAAGCAGTATAGAATCCTGTGTCTGTATAGACTGTGTGACCGGAAATGGTACCTTCTCTTAATATTTTTGGATCGCCAATTTTTACAAAATCTTGTTGGGAACATAAATAGGTTTTATATGATTCTTCCTGATACACCGTATAACCATTGATGGTAGATTTTGTATCATAGCAATAGCGGTAACTCTTGGGGGGGAAGGGATAGAGCCTTTCGTTTACGGGAGTGAGTTCAATGGTTCGTGGA
>JAAELB010000916.1 GCA_024227155.1 Desulfobulbaceae bacterium | reverse complement strand
TGACGAGTATCAGGTTTTGACATAATCATGACCCTGTAGTCTCACAGATAAGGGTCAAAATGTTACTAGGTAGCGGGGCAAGTAACCTTTAAAACATACTTGCCCTACTCAAAGAGTTACTTGTCCTACTTTGATCACAAAAAAGCGGACGAAAAATCAAAATATGTGGTGGTTGTGTGCAAAAATCAATGAAAAACCTGTGATACTCACAAATATTCAACATTCAACTTTATTAACAATTTTACATTACACTATTGCACAACTCTAGATCAATATCATCATCAGTGTAGTCATCGGAGTCAGACTCCATAAGCACTATTGAAATCTTATTCATCAGGGGAGCTACTAAGCGCCCATTAGAAAGACATTCTGACCGGACAAAAATGCTGGATTTTCTTGATCTATGTAAGTTATATCAGGCTTCTTTTTTTTAGATTGAAAAAAAGGCTTCTTGGTCATCAGACGGACGAGTGGGTTTGATTTTGATAGTTGTCTGACGTGTATAATAGGACGAGTAACTATATGGGAGACTGTACTTACTTCACTATATAACAGGGGCCATATACAGCTCCCAACTAACCATACACAATGTGGGTATTTGCTTACTCTGAAATGTCAATGGTAGGGGGATCAAAATCTTATGGGGGATAAACACACACACACACTCAGCATGCCTGCAGAAGACGAATATGATAAGTATGGAGTTAAGTGGAAAGGTTAAGGGAGGAGGAGGTGGGGATAGATAGGAAGGTTTGACAGGTGTTGGAAAATTGTGTGATGTTAGGGACTATTGGGAGAGGTGGGGGTGGGGGTATTTTATAAATTAAGGGATATAGGGAAGGTTTGACAGGTGTTGGAAAAGTGGGGTGATGTTACTGACTATTAGGGGCTAAGCTAGTGTATATTTTAGGGGTGATGAGAATACTTGAAGGGTATAAAGTAATGGGGAGGGGTGGAGAGCAAGACAATGGTGAGAAGAAGTGAGCTGTCACTTGGGGGTGGGTGTTTGGTTAGCTAGATGGGATACAAAGGGGTTAAGTGTGACAGTTGGTGGAAAATTGGGTTGGTCTTAGAGAATGTTAGGGGTATGGGTAGTGAATTAGGATAGAAAGGAGAGATATGTAGGAAGCTAAGGGACGGTCACAAGGATAGAAGGGCATTTCACATTTAGG
>JAAELB010000915.1 GCA_024227155.1 Desulfobulbaceae bacterium | reverse complement strand
TGCACTACACTTCTGATTCTAGTGGTGGAATGCTCCCCAGCAAGTGACCTACACACCATGTGTCTTTGTTTTTGTCTTCATACACCGCTCAACACATGCTCCAACCTCACCAAATGACGTCCAATCTCTATCCCATTCAGCCAGTCTTCGCTCCACACCCAAACTCCTGCCCCTCACTGCATTCATACAGCCTGCCCAGCCATACATTTTAGATAACATAATTCTAATGCTCAATATCTTCCGGGTCACCCTCCCCAACTACCTGTGTGCATTGTGACTGCTTTTCATTACAACTGCCCTTGCTCTTCTCGCACGCATCCCACCTTTCTTCGCGCCAAATCTATATCAAACCTTCTTCTACTACCTGCTGCCGCTGTGTCACCACCAATTCCTGCCACCCCACTCGCTGCCATCTTTCTCCACTCATCAAGAAAGCAGCGTTTTCACTTTCACCAACAACTACATATACCCATCAACAAACTGGGCGTGACAACGCCTCTTTCTCCACAAATCACCCTCACAGTGTGTGTGGAAAAGGCAGAAATCTACCACCTCTATTCAATGCTTGCTTGTATGGAGACATTTCTTGGCTTGGTGCCTTGCTGTCATGTTTGTTTAGATTCATATACAACAAGATATCACCCTGCCTTCAATGAGGATACTTAAGGACTTTCCCAAACATTCAATATCTTTACTTCATTCAAAAGCCAAGAGAATCTGCTTTCCAAAAATGTATCATAATGTGGGGGTCACGGGGCTCAAATCTGATTAATCAGTCAAACAAAGAGCTGGGGACATTATGTATGGATATCCTTGGTTACCAAATGTATATGTGTAGGTTATTTCAAGGGCTTTTTTAACAGGTCTCTCTATGTTATGTGTGATGAAAGGACTTGATTGACACATTCAAGTATTGAAGTAATAAGCAACTGCACGTGTGTGT
>JAAELB010000914.1 GCA_024227155.1 Desulfobulbaceae bacterium | reverse complement strand
CACAAAATCACATAAAAAACAAGTGGACCCAGTGTCTATTTTTCACAAAATGTGTGAAAACATACCAGCACAATTAAATGGCCCATTCTTTATACTACCCAATCAACAACCCCTTACAGATGGGAGATTCAGGGCAGTTTTCAAATTACTATGTAAACAGATCAGCATTGACAATCAAAAATTCTCATTACACTCTTTAAGGTGGCTGGTCAGAGCAAATATTTTCCAAGAATGTTGCTGATTTTTTGCATGTGTGTGCAGAACCATCAATACATCAGCACAGAAAAGTAAAATGAGTACCTTCCCAAATCAATTTTTGAATAAAATGGGGTCATAAAGTTGGAATAATTGTCAATCTCATACTCAAATTGAATATATTCAGATAACGTATTTCAGTTAAATCCATTTGTAATAAATGTGTAACCCTTTTGAAAGTATCACACTTGGTCTTAACTTTCCTTAAAAGGAGCAGAAAACGAGATTGCAATAGATGCAATTATTTTTTTACCAAAATAATAAGAAAAAATATGAAAATTTGCATAAAAGTTGGTTAATTATGCCTATTATGTAAAAACTATTACAAGAATTTCTTTGTAAATCAAATATCTCCTGACAAACCATACTATGCACAACATAAAGAAAAATGAACCTGTGTTTCCGCATTTGTTTTTCGAATATACACCAAAATGTGTCCAAAAATATAGAAAATCTCGTAAACGATGAAACCCATCCTCATTCTTCTGATGCAGAAATATGGCATCTTTAAAAGGCAATTATCATTGCAACATGATATTT
>JAAELB010000913.1 GCA_024227155.1 Desulfobulbaceae bacterium | reverse complement strand
TACCATGGCAAAAGAGTATAGAGGCTCAGTTATTGATTGTGGAAGGGGAATGAAACGTCATTTTATTGTCGTTATTTGGAATATCTTACTGGGTTGACAACAAAATCCGAAATGTGACTATTTAAAGCTTATCATGAGTGAATTGAAAGTAGTAGAACACCCCCAGAAACTTGACACCATTGATTTTCGCAAGTTAACGTGGAACACCGAACTTGCGAATAACGTTACTTCTCTAAAAAATCTCAAGCAATATATTTCTCTGACAGAAGAGGAAGAATTGTCCATGCAAGAGGTAATGGATAATCACCCCATGAATATCCCGCGTTACTACCTCAGTCTCATTGATGTTAACGACCCCAGTGACCCTATTCGCAAGCTGGCAATCCCCACAGCAGAGGAGATGGTTGTTGCCGGCCAGATGGGCGAAACCACCGGCGATCCTTACGGTGACGATAAACACAACAAGGGAAACGGAATTCTCCACAAGTATCCCTACTCAGCTTTGGTCGTGGCAACGGAATACTGCTCAATGTAC
>JAAELB010000912.1 GCA_024227155.1 Desulfobulbaceae bacterium | reverse complement strand
GCCAATAGGCAACCCCAGTTGTTCCCGCACTGGAAGATGGGGCTGAAACCGACGGCTGGATAATGGGAGCCCGTTGAGCTGAGAGGTTCACGCCGGGTTCTGAGAGCGGCTGAGGGGGTGGTTCCTTCGGCCGACTCACCTCATAATATTAGTTCGAAGTCCACGAGCAGGCAGACGGGTTATGAAATCGATTCGACACTACTTGGAATCGGAACTGAAATTACTCGTCAACGAGCAGAAAAGCAGGGTGGTACATGTTGAGAAATGTTCATTTCTCGGCTTCACCTTTAAGCGGGGTAAAATACGTTGGACCGACAAGGCGTTTCAGAAGTTTAAGAGGCGTATCAAGGAACTCACCGGAAGAAGCTGGAGAGTATCCATGGATTATAGGATGATGAAACTCGGGCAGTATCTCAGGGGATGGATAAACTACTTTGGAATTGCAGAGTACTACAACCCTATCCCTGGGATTGATGAGTGGATTCGCCGCAGGCTTCGGATGTGTTACTGGAAACAGTGGCGATATGTCCGTACAAAAGTGCGGAACCTCCTGAAACTCGGCACCAATAAACGACAAGCCATACTATCTTCACTGAGTCGCAAGAGTTATTGGCATCTTTCGAGATCTTTCGCAACACAGACAGGGATGACGAACGAATGGTTGGAAAAACAGGGTCTTGTGTCAGTTAAGAAATTGTGGAGTAGGATTCACTACCCGGCTACGGCTCGGTAACTTCGTGAAACGCCAAGTGCGGACCCGCATGCTTGGTGTTGTGGGGGCTGGGGGAGAAAAACCCCCGGCTACCCGATTGTGATTATTGTTTATTGTATTAAGTGTTTAGCATGTATGCGGTAATATAATATTCAGTGGATAATTGCTGGTAAAAATAATGACCAAGAAAAAGAATTACAGTCAATAGGTGTAGTGGATACACTTCCCGCCTTTTGTATCACAAAGTCTGACAAAATTGGATCTGTTGTGTACAGGTTGTTACCCTATCACTAATGTCCAGCCCGCAATAGTATGTTGCAAATGGTCTTTGTTCATAATCTGAAAGGACTGTTAAATTAATTAGGCTATTTGGTAGTTCTCCACACAAAAGGTTGGAATCAAAATCTAGGTATGCCAGCGCAGTTAAGCTACCTATTTCTTTAGGAATATTACCACTAAGCATATTCCCTGCTAAATTTAAATAGGTAAGGCTAGTTAGGTTTCCCAATTCTTTAGGTATATTACCAAACAATTTTCCAGGTGGATTAATACACCAAATAATACCGTCACCTTTTGCTGAACCACATGAACTTAAGTTGAGATACGTAAGATTTAACAAATTACCTATTTCAGTAGGAATTGGGCCCGTCAAATAATTATCTACCAGTCGAAGGGTGTCCAGTTGACTAAGATTACCAATTTCATTAGGAATATTCCCTACCAAATTGTTATTAATCAAACTCAATGAAGTAACACTATTATTTGTACAAGTAATGCCATACCACAAACATGGGTCACTATCATTTTTCCAACCTGTCTTAACCTTCCAATTTTCTCCTTGTGTCTGGTCAAACAGTTCTACTAATGCTTGGCACTCAACTGCAGGAACACCTATCTGATTATCACAGTCATAGGCAAAAACAATCGAAGAAAACAGTATGCAAACAAATGATGTGAACAAAAATACATTTAATTTCATATAATTCCTCAGTATTTATTTTCTGAATCACAACAAGAGACTATAAAGAAACTTTCTATTCCATCAATTACGGTATTATCAAGAATGATGACATCGATCAATCATCTACACCACAATATTTACGTTCCTTCGTCAATCTTGGCTATACTGTTAATATTTGTATAAATATCACTTCATATCTACAGTTTCAAATTGTCCATCATTCTGTATAACATTACAAAGATCATGTTCAACTTTGATTCGCCAAAGCTAAATTTCCAAAATTTTTTAGCAGAAATAGAATAGGCCAATAAATCTTATTCTTCTTTTAGTTGATATTTGATTGCTTCAGTGTATTTGTATTGGAATAATAAGTACTAAGAATGTATGTTCTTTACAAGAGATATTCCAACTATAAGTCAGGAGACCTGAATGAATAAATATCTCTCAATAGTTGATAAAAATACTATTGGAATGAGCAATACATTCAATGGGCTTTTGATGGGCTTTACGGTCAGTTTTATCGGATTTGAACGACTACTAGAACCGTAAATGGTTGTAAACAGGTAAGAGTAACTGGAGACGGAGGCTATGAAACGGCCTTTCACGCCGGCAACACCGGGGGTCGATTCCCATTGGGGTCACCAAAATAATATCAGCTACTAAGCTGTTTTTTGAAGCAAAGAAACATCACTCAAATGAGTGCTTAATGGGTTCTATTCTTCAAAATCATAATTGGAAGTGATTCAAGTACTTCTCGATTTTCTTTTTTCAGTCCGTAAATATACCTCTGAGTCGTAGATATTTGTTTATGCCCCTGAAGTGGTCACGCTTTTAGGCTTTTTTTTTAGATATCCTGCTAATTTTGGAAGTCATGCACAAAACACTATAGCTTCTGTAAAGCTTCAATACGTTTTTCTAGAGGTGGATGACTTCTGAAAAAATCCGCCAGTCCCCCCTTCTTTGGACGGATACCAAAAGCTGCTACTTGATCTGGCAGGTGCGATGGTTCTTGATGGACCTGAAGCTTTCGCAATGCACTGACCATTTTTTCCTTTGACGTCAGATAAGCGGCCCCTTTATCGGCTGTAAACTCCCGCTTTCTAGAGAACCACATAACAATGACTGAGGCAAATAGTCCTAAAGCCAGCTCGAGCACTATGACAACTGCCATGTAACCAAAGAATCCCAGGCCTTCGCCTTCCTCGTCACCGCTAAGGAAATTGCTGATGATATTTGCAGCGATTCTCGAGAGAAAAATCACAAAGGTATTCAGGACCCCCTGGATTAACGTGAGCGTTACCATATCACCACATGCCACATGAGTGACTTCATGTGCAAGTACAGCCTCAACTTCATCTTTACTCATACTCTGCAGCAAACCGGTGGAGACCGCCACAAGAGCATCATTTTTCTTCATCCCGGTGGCAAAGGCGTTCATGTCTGGTGAATCATAGATAGCGACCTCCGGCATGCCCAGTTCCGCCTCCTCCGCCATTCTGCGGACAGTATCGTAGAGCCACTGCTCTGTCTGATTTGCCGGGGTATCAATAACCCTTGCCCCTGTTGATTTTTTTGCAATCCATTTTGACATTGCCAGGGAGATAAAGGATCCCCCAAATCCAAAAAGAGCTGCCATAACTAACAATCCTGAGGTCGACCTACTGTCTATCCCGAGCACGCTCATGACAATTCCCAACAGAACCAAGATTGCAAGGTTAGTTGCAAGAAAAAGTACTATTCGTAACACTATTTTTCTCCTTTTGATTTAGATTTTGCCGACATACCCACCTCACAAAAAGGTAGTGCATCCCCCTGATTGGTCGTAAATTAGCATATTCCTGTTCTTAACTATTATGGTTCTTGAGTTAAAGGTAGGAACTGCTAGTATTTTTTCAACCGTTACAGGAGTCGGATTCATCTCAGCAATGTGAAAAAAGCTTGTTAAACTTCCATGCTGGAATGATAAGGTAGCTTGCTTCACCTTGTCGCCATAAAAAGTTATTTGCCAGTTCATACGTAAAAGTTATCATGAATGATGACAATATCAATGAGAATTATGGCAGATACTGATGACTACAATGGCGGATTTGTATCAAATTCCAAAATGGGGAAGCTTTTGAGGTCGAGATTGTTGATTACCATTTATACAGCCTCATTCCATATGCTGTGTATCACAATGGTATCACACGATTAAATTTTTACTTGTATTTTCAGAGACATACCCCCCCTACACGGAAATTCAAATCTTCTCGTCCCGACCAGCAGACAACAAGGGCTTTAACAGTGAAAACTAGCTGTTGAAGCTCATGGTTGGCAGTTTGTAGCTGGCTATATAAGCGTGCATTATCTATGGCAATGGAGGCAAGCTCCGCAAATCTGCTTAAAATATCAAGCTCATTTTCACCAAATTTCTTCTCGGTTTCACTATGAGCCAACCCCAGAACTCCTGAAACATTTTCTCCACTCTTCATTGGGATTCCAATAAAAGAATGAAGGTTTTCAATTTTGGAGTTTGGCAGACGACCTTCCCATTGAGCATAATCATCAACAATCAGGGAGGTTCCTTTTTGCCAAATTTTTCCTGAAAATCCCTCTCCTGGCTTCACGGTATATCCAAGTGCTTTTTTAAACAGGCCAAGACCAACTCGAATTACCAACTCCTCTCGAGTCTCATTATATAGACTCAACACTCCGCTTGATGTTCCCGTTAATGCCCCGGCACGGCTTAATATGGTTTCAATCAATTCATTAAACTCCAGGCGATTTATAAGCCCAAGAGATGTTTGATGGAGAGCTGACAAATACTCATTTTGAATTTGAAGTGTCTGCTCCATCTTCTTCTTCCTGATGAGTTCCGACCTCCCATAGAAATAAAGAGATAAAACCAAGGAACAAATGAGCAGAAATAGGAGCAGCACAATTACTCCGCGATTTTTCATGAGAGGGTCAGAGAGTATTGAAAGAACAGAATTTACATCTGTGAGATAAAAATTTATCCACTCTGTATAGTGGTTGATATCCATTTTTTGGATCATGTAATTACGCCCAGAACTATCTGTTGCATAACCTTGTTTATCCTCTTTTAACCCGATCCATCCCCATGGTCCTTTACCAAATTGACAAGAGTTCGATATCCTTGTGATTTCTTGTGGACCAGCTTTCCATAAGGTTTTATATACCCAGTCTTTCTTGCTTGAGGCAAGGATAACTCCATAGGGGCCTGTCAGTCCCCATGTACCTGTAACAATCTCACTTAATTCTTGCTCTAATTGAGATAAATGAGCCTTTATTACAGCGCAGCCGATTGGTTTTTGGGAATCGTTTGAGTAGATAGGATAGCTATGGTAAACTCCCCTGATGTTAGACGTAACCCCTAAAGCTAAATACATATTGACTCCAGGTTCGCCCTGAATTGATTTTATAAAATATGGTCTGAATTTATAATTTTGGCCAACAAAGCTTCCAGGCTCATTTCGATTACTCGAAGCCACAGTACTTCCTTTGGCATCCATGATATAACAAACACTTAATTCAAGACTCTCTCTGAAATAATCTAGTAATCTATTTGCGTTAATTACTCTCTTTTCATCAGGATCTAAAAGAAGTAATTGCACATCTATAAATCCAGCCAGAACTTTTGCCACTCTCGTATTTTCCGATGTTAAGACTGAGACACGATTTTTTAAGATTAAGGCAGTTGAAAAAGCCCGTTTTTCTGCTTCTTCCAAGGAGATTCTTTGTAAATAGGGGTAGTATTGGAAACATCCAATAGAAACAACAAGGAATGCTGTTATTGCAAGGAGTGAAAGAGAATGGAGCAGAGCAACGACTGAGTTTGATGAGCAAATGGCCATCATTTTTCCACAAGAAGTCGGCCATGCAGGATATTTATCGAGTTTAACGAGGTCATAGCCGAGACATACTAAAGCAAGGAAGAGGATCAGATGAAGAAGAGTGTTTCAAAAACTGTTGTGGCAATGGCGGTTACCATGATACTGACCAGCCATTTTCTGTGTATCCCGGCCAAGGCACAGAACCAGTCACCACGACGCGACAAGGAAGAAGTTAGGCAACAGCAACTTGCGACTAAAGGTCAAATTGCCCAGGTGCATGCGATTTTGGTTCAGTTCAATCAGTCCTCACTCACTGCGGACAATGCCAAGGCAATCAACAGGGCGTTCCGTGACGCAGGTCTGCGAGGTGGCCCAGTGCTTAATGATGCCATAAGGGCAGCTGGCTGGGACCCAGAACAACTGCGATCTCTGGACCCACCGCCAAACCGTTCTCAAGCTGGTCCAAGACAGCGAAATAATCGAACAAAGCCTACAGGTACACAAAGAAACTACTCAGTTGAGCAAGCAATATCAGATCGGGCCCAACTCCATACCATCGCCTTTAACGGACTCGCCTTCTTTACAGGTGATTTGTGCAGCGACACATTCATTCCTCCCGGCAAG
>JAAELB010000911.1 GCA_024227155.1 Desulfobulbaceae bacterium | reverse complement strand
CCCAATCTCTTCGTTAAACCAAAAATTTTATCCTCCGGTAAGCGAGGCACGAGACTCCGAGATATCAACTATATGCCTGTGGTAAAATTTTTTGTTTGCCTCGATATTGAACAAAAATGCTATTAAATCAACAGACTCATAAATATTTGTCCCGGAAACGGGCAACCGGTTGATGCACAATGCTCCGGATGCGTATTGTTAAAAGACAGGAGCCCCTGGATTTTGGGGGCTCCTGTCTTGTTTTGTTATCAGCCCTGGTACTATCTCTTGTGCTGAGTGGGCTGCTGCTTTTTCTTGGGGGCACACCTCCCTTCAAAGGAATAGTAACTCTTTTCCAGGGTGCCTTTGGTTCTAGGTGGGCACTGGAAGATAGTATTTTAAAGGCTATTCCGATTTTTTTATGTTCCCTTGGCGTGGCCATAGCCTTTCGCTTAAAGATATGGAATATAGGTGCCGAGGGGCAGTTTGCCCTTGGTGCGGTGGGAGCCACATGGGTGGCGCTGTCATTTCCGGAGTGGCCTAAGATTGCACTTATCCCGGCGATGATCACCATGGGTATGGTCGGTGGTGGGTTGTGGGGACTCATCCCGGCGATACTGAGGCAAAAACTCAGGACAAATGAGATTATCGTTACCCTGATGCTCAACTATATCGCAATCCTCTTTTTACAGTATCTTGTCTATGGCGCGTGGAAGGACCCGACCAGTTTTGGCTTTCCCATGACTCCATCTTTTACCGAACAGGCCATTGTTGGTAAGATTGGAACAACGTCTATTAACTGGGGTTTGCTGCATTGCCTTGTTCTTGGGACTCTTGTGTGGGGTTTTTTCCGTTACACCAAGCTGGGTTTTGAGCTCAAGGCCAGCGGTGATAATGTTCAGGCCGCAAGGTACGCATGGCTCCCCTATGACCGTCTTGTGATACTCGTTATGGTGTTGAGTGGTGCCCTTGCCGGCTGGGCCGGTTTTCTTGAGGCATCCGCCACGGTAAACCGCCTCCAGCCTTCGATAATGGTGGGCTACGGATACACGGCGATCGTTGTCGCCTGGCTGGCACGGCTTAATCCTCTTTCCATAGGCATCGCTTCTATTCTTCTTGCAGGATTGCGGGTTGGTGTTGAAAACCTGCAACTTGATTTACAGGTGCCAGCTGCCTTTGGTGGGATACTGGAGGGGTTGATCCTTCTTACCGTGCTTGCCGGTGGCCTGTTTACCCATTATAGAATTGAGAGGAGAAGGATATCATGACCATAGATATTGTTATTCCTCTTCTCGCGGCTGCGGTACAGTCCGGTACGCCCATCCTTTACGCCACACTTGGAGAAATATTCACAGAAAAGTCCGGGGTGTTAAACCTGGGTGTAGAAGGGGCTATGATTTTAGGAGCCCTTGCCGGCTTTCTGGTATCGAGATTCACTGGAAATCCTGTTATTGGTTTTTTGGCAGCCGGCATAGTTGGTGGTATGGCAACCTCTGTCCATGGAATTGTCTGTCTCTGGTTCCAGGGCAACCAGGTGGTATCAGGACTTGCCCTTACAATTCTTGGTGCAGGTTTGGCCAATTATCTTGGCACAAGCTATGTTGGTCTTGCTGCTCCGGGGTTTGACCCTGTTGCACTACCGTTTTTATCTGAGATTCCAGCCCTGGGGAAAATCTTTTTCAGTCATGATCCCCTTGTCTATTTGAGTTATCTGATACCACCCTTGATGTATCTCTTCCTGACCAGGACCAGGATAGGCCTTGGTCTTCGCGCTGCGGGTGAATATCCTGCTGCTGCAACTGCAGCCGGGTTGAATGTTGTTGCATACAGATGGTTTGGAATTATCGTCGGCGGTTTTTTTATGGGGCTTGGGGGGGCATATCTTTCACTTGCCTATACCCATCTCTGGACGACAAATCTCACCGGGGGAAGGGGCTGGATTGCTGTGGCGCTTGTCATTTTTGCTTTCTGGAGACCCGGCAGGGCTGTTTTTGGTGCTTATCTTTTTGGCTCTATTATGGCTCTGCAGTTGCGACTCCAGGCATCAGGAACACAGCTTCCATCGTCTATACTGTTAATGTTGCCCTATGGCTTGACCGTTTTTGTTTTGGTTCTCTCATCCTGGAAAAAAGGGACGAGTGAGGAACCCGCGGCACTTGGCGTTAATATCGAGCCAGCCGATTAACTCCTCCTCCTTTTGTAAACGGAATGGTAATAAAAGGTAGAGAAAGATAAAATATTTGATATTTCAGGAGTTTACAATGTCTACAGATTCTAAATACAGAAAAATGTATCCCATCTCATGGGAGCAATTACACCGGGATTCTAAGGCGCTCTCCTGGCGGCTTCTGAATATGGATTATTTCAAGGGGATTATCGCAATAACCAGAGGTGGGATGGTACCAGCTGCAATCATTGCCCGCGAACTAGATATTCATCTGGTGGATACTATCTGTATTTCCAGCTATGACTGGAAGGACAAAAAAGGTGATGCCGATATCCTGAAATCCTTCGATGGTGACGGAGAAGGTTATCTGCTCATCGATGATCTCGTTGATACCGGGCGGACAGCCCAGGTTGTAAAGGAGATAGTACCCAAGGCCCATTTTGCAACAGTTTACGCAAAACCTGCCGGAAGGCCTCTGGTTGATACCTACATAACCGAGGTGAGCCAGGATACCTGGATACTATTTCCCTGGGATACGGAATCACAGTTTGTAACGCCCATAGCGGGGATGGAGCGATCCTGAAAATGAGTAGTAATGCCCCCCTCATACGGCTGGATACTATCTGTAAATCCTTTGGCAAAGTTCATGCGAATCGCAATGTCACCCTTGAGATAGAAGAAGGTAAAATCCTGGCACTTCTTGGAGAGAACGGTGCCGGTAAGTCTACCCTGATGTCCATTCTTGCAGGACAACTGCAGCCTGATAGTGGCAAAATATTTCATCAGGGTCAGGAGGTAATATTAAATTCCACCGAAAAAGCCATCAGTACTGGAATTGGTATGGTATACCAGCATTTTAAGCTGGTTAATGCACTAAGTGTGGTGGAAAATGTTTTTCTTGGCAGAAAAGTTGGTTTTTTCCTCAACTGGAAGAAGATGTGTCAGGAGGTCCTTGATCTTGCTCAGCAGTATGGAATGAAGGTTGATCCGTCCGCTCGCATACATGATCTTTCCATGGGTGAAAGACAGCAGGTAGAGATCTTGAAACTGCTGCACAGGCAGTCTAATATTCTGATTTTTGATGAGCCCACAGCGGTGCTGACCCCACGGGAAGCTGAGAATCTTTTTGCCACCATGAAGCAGATGACCCAGCGGGGAAAAGGCATTGTCTTTATCAGCCACAAGTTAGAAGAAGTGATGGCGATTGCGGACAATATTGCCATCCTCCGCCGGGGAGAAATTGTTGACAGTGTTGCAGCAAAGGAAGTTGAATCTACTGCAGAGCTGGCAGAGAGGATGGTTGGCCGCGAGGTCCTCCTTGAGGTGGACAGAGTACCCATGGAACCGAGACAGATAGTGCTGAAGGTTGAAAATCTCCAGGGCGGTGGGCTGAAAGGGGTCGATGTCGAGCTGCGTAAAGGTGAGATTCTGGGACTTGTTGGAGTTGCTGGGAACGGTCAGAAGCAGCTGGTGGAAACTGTATGCGGTCTACGTAAACCCTCCAGGGATTGTGTTCGGATCTTAGGTATGGAGTGGGGTAAATTTTTTCGCAGTGCTGATTGGGATAAGGCTCTTTCCTATATCCCTGAGGACCGGCAGGGACTGGCAACCTGTCAGGGGCTTGATTTACTTGATAATTTTCTCTTAACCACCCGTAACGGGTTTGTTCGTGGACCCTGGCTTTTGCGTGAAGAGGCACGGAAAAAAGCGGAATACCTGATCGAGGAGTTTGATATTCGCCCCCTCGATCTGTCAGCTCTGGCCTGGCAGCTTTCCGGTGGCAACCTCCAGAAAATGGTACTCGCCAGGGAATTTTACAGAAAGCCGAGATTGATCGTGGCAGAGCAACCAACTCAGGGGCTCGATATTTCAGCCGCAGAAGATGTCTGGAATCTGCTGCTAAAGGCCCGTGAAGAGGCGGGGATTCTTCTTGTTACCGGTGATCTGTCAGAGGCGCTGGCACTTTCTGACAGAATTGGAGTGATGTTTGAGGGGAAACTTGTAGATTGTTTCTACTCAGATGATCAGCAGAAGGTATCAGAAATTCCACAGATGATGGCTGGTCTGAAAGAGGCCACAGACCAATTGTCGACGAATCAGCAAGAGCTTTTGAGGTAAAAGAATCGTAACTATTCAGCAGCACCCCATAGGCTCACGATCAAGCTGTCCAGCATACAGGTGTATAGCTAAACCAGCTTGCTTGTGCCCCTCTGGAGCACTGCTAGACAGTTACAGTTCCCTACTTAAATAAGGTTTTTTGCTGTTGGCTTCTAAGTAACAAATAATTTTGGGTTTTGTTTTGAGAACGAAAAAATTTATTACCAGAGGCAGAACTGGTACAAGGTAAAGGTGGGGTAGGCAGATGGCTGATAATTTTGATTTCTGGCAGGATCATTCCGATCAGTTTCTTGGTATGGCATATCTTTATGACCGACGGGAGAAAATGGAAAACCCGGATGGTTGTGCTTCTAAAACTGGAGATTGTGGAGACAGTATCACCATGTATCTTCAAATTATTGAAGAGCGTGTAGAAAAACTCACTTTTGAACTTGACGGCTGTATTAATACCAACGCCTGTTGTAACGTTGTAGCCGAGTTGATAGAGGGTAAACCACTTGAAAGCTGTTGGCAGATAACTCCAACTGATATTATCGATTACCTGAGAACCCTTCCTGCAGATCATCATCACTGTGCAGAACTTGCGGTCGGAACCCTGTATCTGGCCTTATCTGATTTTTCCGCCACTCAAAGCTAACTTTTACCACCAAATAGTGAACGAAGTGAGATCTTCGAGGCACTTATCCAGCGATTCTAAAAAAGTTTCCGACTAGTCGGGCTTGATAAATCCACCGAAGCTTGCTCTTGCTATCTCAGTTAATATCTTCCTCCGGCGGGATGCTATGCGCCAGGATTTTTCCCTTGCCCTGGGACATTGAGATTATATATTGGGCGAAATGAAAGTCGAGATCGCCATTTGGCGGTCCGTCGTATGTCGCTAAAAACATGTCGGCCATCGTCATCACAATATCTTTAAAAGGACCGCTGACTACCATGTTTTCGATGGTGTGCTCGCCAAGGTTATGAACAGTAAATCGTACCACGTTTCCTCTTTGTGTAAGTGTTTAGTGCCTTACTCCAGAAAAACTGCAATAAAAAACAACTAATCTGGAGACTGTATTGAAATTAAGAACTTAGAGTAATCGGCAGATAGTGAACGTAGTGAGACCTTCGAGGCACTTATCCCGACTTATTTCCCGTTTATCGGGGTTAGTTTTTTGGAAGCCCTTTGTTTGGTTCGATGCGTTGCGTTACGCTATAAGGTTGATACCACTTGTTTCTGATTTTTCCGCAAGTTCCCTTAAGTGTGCCCGTTGCACAGTTGCTACGATAGATTCAACGACCGCCGCAGATATTCGTGATTCAAGATCAAAGAGCACTCCACAAATATAATCAATTCCTTGTCTCTTACGAATCTTTGAACGATGTCTGATGGAACCATCAAGGCGGGCAAGGAGTTCATCTTCCAGGTAGAGTTTGAACGTTATCGTGTCATCTAGCTGGAAGTATTTCTGTTCATTTTTTTTAAAAGAAAAGGCCATGCCCTGAATTGAAATATCAATGGCGTTAACAATGATCTCCGAGTCGTCGTCCACGTCTATGGTTGCAAAAAAGTCGAGGCTGTCAGGGACTTTGGCTCGAAACTCTCTGGCATTGCGCACAATTCGTGCGATTTTGGGATATTCTAATTTGAGAACTGGAAGATCTTCTACCTTTGTCAGCTCTGAAAAGGTTGTACCAAATTCCACAGCATAAGATTTAGTGAACATTCTGAGGGTGATAATTCCTGATCTTCTCAGGTGGAGATTACCGAGGCCGGGTTCCAGTGGCAGGGTGATGAGATGTGATTTTTCTAGAAGATAGTTTCCCTCTTTGAATGTCTCTTCCTCACCTTCCCTCCCTTCCTCTAAGGGATGTTCGTCCCCATCGCCTTCTTCAGGCTCAGGAGGTTCATCTTTTAATCTGGAAAAGTAGACAGTTGATGCTCCGTCAAGTTCAATCTCAAGGGGTTTATCGTCGAGTAGTGCTGTTTGCAGATAGGGGAGGATGTCTTCCTGGGTTTTGAGTATATCTCCGTTTTCTAGATCTTCTGTGACAGAGCTATCGGTGAAGATTTCTGAAGGAAAAAAACGTTGTAACTTATGTTTGATCTCTTCTGACATATTATCTGTTCTGGGTAGAAGGCTGGTCTTTTTGACAAACACCAACCTTCTATTTTGACACTATCTATGAACTTTTACAGAAGATCGGCAATAGCTTCTTTTTCACCTTGCAGCTCCTGCTCGGTGGCACCCATCATCTTGCGTTGGAAATCACTGATATCAAGGCCGGTGATTTCTTTCCACTCCCCGTTTTCGCAGGTTATTGGCAGGGCATAGATCAGTTCTTCGTCGATTCCGTAGCTGTTTCCGCCGGTGAAAACACCCATGCTTACCCAGCCGCCGTTAGAGCCAAGTGCCCAGTCTCTCATATGATCGATTGCAGCAGAAGCAGCAGAAGCGGCACTGGAAGCACCACGGGCTTTGATAATTGCGGCACCACGTTGCTGTACGGTTGGAATGAATTCGTCAACATACCAGTCGTTTGCCACTTTTTCTTTCACCGCAGCACCATCTACAGTTGCGTAGCTGATGTCAGGGAACTGGGTTGCAGAGTGATTACCCCATACAACCATTTTTTCAACTTTAGTTGAGTGGCTCTCAGTTTTCGTAGCGAGCTGAGATAATGAACGGTTATGATCCAGACGCATCATGGCGGTAAAGTTGCGTGGATTGAGATCCGGCGCATTTTTCATAGCGATGAGGCAGTTGGTGTTTGCTGGGTTTCCAACAACAAGTATTTTAACGTCGCGGCTGGCGTGATCGTTTAGCGCTTTACCCTGAACGGTGAAGATAGCGCCATTTGCCTTTAACAGATCAGAACGTTCCATTCCGGGACCACGTGGGCGTGAACCAACCAGCAGGCCATAGTCAATATCCTTAAATGCTACATTTGGATCGTCGGTGGCAACGATGCCTGCAACAAGTGGAAAGGCGCAATCGTTGAGTTCCATTACTACGCCTTCCAGAGCACCCATTGCGGGAGGAATTTCTAGAAGCTGGAGGATAACAGGCTGGTCTTTTCCCAGCATATCCCCCGCTGCGACACGAAAAATTAGGGAATAGCTGATTTGTCCGGCTGCACCGGTTATTGCGACACGTACTGGGGTTTTCATTTTGTTCTCCTTGAAAGAGTTTCGGATTGTATCACAAAAACATCTTGTTAAGTTACAAACAGACAAAGATAACATAATGTCTGTAAGGAATCTAGCTCCACGGGCTATAGTTAGTGTATTTTCGTATCAATAGTGTTGATATATGGCATCAAAATGTTTAAGGTGTTGTTTTTACAACTTTTCCGGACGGTTTCAAATTGGTCTGGGTTAGAAAAGAGTAGCGAGTGAAGAAACGGTAGATAGATAATAATAACTTCAGGGAGGAGTAAGAGATGAAATTAACAAAAAATGTTGTTGCAGCACTGGCGGGGCTAACGGTTGGTTTGGCAATGACTTGTGGTGTGTCAGCTACTACGTGGGATATGCCGACGCCCTATCCAGACAAGACCTTCCATACCCAAAATATAGCAGCCTTTGCCGATGAAATAAAAGAAGCAACAGCTGGAGAGTTGCAGATCAATATACATTCCGCAGGTTCCCTTTTTAAACATCCTGAGATTAAAAATGCTGTCCGTGGAGGACAGGTCCCTATCGGTGAATTTTTTCTCTCAAGGCTCTCCAATGAACATGCCGTTTTCGGTGCCGATTCCCAGCCATTTTTAGCCACCAACTATGATGCTGCTGGGAAATTATGGCAGGCACAACGACCAGTAGTGGCGGAACTCCTTGAAAAACAGGGCTTGATGCCGCTCTTTTCAGTTCCCTGGCCACCACAGGGACTGTACACCAAAAAAGAAATCAACAGTGTAGATGACCTTAAAGGCATCAAGTTCAGGGCATATAATGCAACCCTTGAAATGTTTGCGAACAAAATTGGTGCAGCTCCGACTCAAGTTGAAGTGCCTGATATCCCACAGGCATTTGCCACTGGTAGGGTTGAAGCAATGATCACCTCGCCTTCCACAGGGGCGAATTCAAAAGCGTGGGATTTTGTAACCCATTACACAGACATCCAGGCATGGCTACCAAAAAATATTGTTGTAGTGAGCAAAAAGGCATTTAGAAAACTGGCACCTGAGATTCAGGACGCTGTACTTGCTGCGGCTGAGGCTGCTGAAACAAGGGGCTGGGAAATGAGCAGAAAGGAGACTTCTGCAAAAACAGCTATCCTTGAAGAAAATGGTATCATGGTTGTCACCCCGAGTGCTGAGTTAATGGACGGTTTGAAAGATATCGGGGCTAAAATGATTGTTGGCTGGAAAAATGATGCAGGCGAGGATGGTGACAAAGTCCTGGAGATGTATCAGGCTAAGTAGATGAACTATTTTCTATAAAAACTTAGGGACTAATTTTTGAGGAACCCTGTAGGCTGTCTGGCCAAAAACTCTGATATTTCGAGTATTTGATCGAAATGCCTCGTCTTGGACAGCCTGCCGGGAGCATCTTGGGAACAGAGCAGGAATGACTATGCGTATTTTTCTGGATAAAATCTACAAGACAAGCGGGTGGCTAGGCGCCGTGTGTATCGCGCTTATATGCCTGCTGGTTCTCTGCCAGGTCGGCCTGAATCTTTTTGATCGGATCTGCACTGCTTTCACGGGAAGTGCCATAGGCTTGACTATTCCGTCCTACGCCGATTTTACTGGTTTTTTACTCGCTGCAGCCTCTTTCTTATCCCTTGCCTATACCCTTAGAGAGGGAGGCCATATTCGGGTCGCCCTGGTAATAAGCAGGTTGCCCAAAAGATTACATCGGCTGGTTGAAATCTGGTGTATTGGTTTTGCATCTACTGTTTCCCTTTATTTTTCCTGGTATATTGCAAAACTCACCCGGGAGTCTTTTGTCTATAATGATCTGTCATCGGGGATGATAGCCGTACCTATCTGGATCCCCCAGTCATTCATGCTGTTTGGTCTTATCATCTTGTCAATTGCTCTGCTGGATGAACTTGTCACTGTGTTCCGGGGGGAGATTCCGTCCTACACGCTTAAGGGGGAAAAACTCCTGGCGGACGAAAACGGAGAATCTGCGGTGTTCGGAAACGATTAGTGCCCAACTACTTATTTCCCCTCTATCGGGGCTAGGAAAATATCAATATGCCAGACATTTCTCTCACCCTTATCCTGCTACTTCTCCTGTTCTTTTTACTAGGCAGTGGTATCTGGGTAGCTTTCTCACTGCTCGCTGTGGGCATGGCCGGTATGGCTCTTTTTTCTGAGGCACCTCTGGGCGAAGTGATGGCCACTACTATCTGGGGTGCAAGTAACAGCTGGGCCCTTGCAGCGTTGCCGTTGTTTGTCTGGATGGGAGAAATCCTTTTCCGCTCAAGACTTTCAGAAGATATGTTCACCGGGCTTTCTCCCTGGCTCACCCATCTGCCAGGGCGTTTGCTCCATGTAAATATTCTTGGTTGTGGTATTTTTGCTGCCGTATCCGGCTCGTCTGCAGCTACTGCTGCAACCATTGGCAAGATGTCTATCCCTGAGCTGGCACGTCGGCAATATCCTGAGTCAATGGTACTTGGTACCCTTGCCGGTTCAGCAACCCTTGGTTTATTAATTCCGCCCTCCATTATTCTTATTGTCTACGGCGTTGCCACCGAACAGTCTATTGCGCGGCTTTTTATCGCCGGGGTACTGCCCGGTTGCCTGCTTGTGACTCTTTTTATCGGCTATGTGGTGGTTTGGTCGCTGCTGCATCCTAAGGCAATACCTGGAGGAGGGGCGGTGACGCTGTCGTTTATGGAAAAAATTCGTCGTTCAAGACGTCTCATTCCCGTTATTCTTCTTATCCTTGGTGTTATGGGATCAATATATTCCGGGATCGCCTCACCTACGGACGCCGCTGCTGTCGGGGTACTTCTTGCGCTGGTGTTGTCGTGGCATAGCGGGTCTCTTTCCAGGGCAACCTTTGTTGATGGATTGCTTGGGGCTACTAAGACTTCCTGTATGATTGCCTTTATCCTTGCCGGGGCTGCGTTTCTCACAGTTGCAATGGGTTTTACCGGGATACCAAAGATGCTGGCGGTGTGGATCAGTGGGATGAATCTGTCGCCCTATGCCCTGCTCGGCGCCCTGACACTGTTTTTTATTATCATGGGCTGTTTTCTTGATGGTATTTCAGTGGTGGTCTTGACCACTTCCGTGATTATGCCGATGGTTGAACAGGCGGGAATCGATCCGTTATGGTTCGGTATCTTTGTGGTTATTGTGGTGGAGATGGCGCAAATTACTCCGCCGGTTGGATTTAATCTCTTTGTCATTCAGGGATTGACTGGAATTGATATCTTAAGAGTCGCCTATGCCGCCATGCCGTTTTTTCTGCTGCTTCTGGTTGGTCTTTCCCTTATCGTCGTCTTTCCAGAGATTGTTACAGTGTTGCCTAATATGATGGGGGGTTAGTGGTTTACAGAGAAGAAGCGGCTCGTGAAGCTTGATCGTATAATCCTGACATAAGTCTTAAGAGTGCAGCAGTCTGGCTTATTTCAGATCCTTCCTTGTCGAGGCTTCTGTATGCCGAGGTGAGGCACTGTTCCCGGACTTCCCGGTATTTTGCACAAGCGGTCACGCCCTTCTCAGAGGCTGAATAGTAAATCTCTTTTCCATGTTTCTCTCTTTGTACGAGCCCGTTTTTTACTAGTTTTTTTAGGGAGTAGTTCACCGTGTGTTGATCTTCAACGTGGAGGACGAAGCAGATATCCACCAATTTTTTTTGCCGCCCTCTATGGTTTACATTATGAAGCACCAGGATATCTAAGGAGCTGAAATCTGCGTATCCCGCAGCTTGCATGCAGCGGATCATCCACCGTGTGAAACCGTTGTGGGCGATGATCATGCCGTATTCGAATTCACTGAGTGGCCATGAGTCCTGAGATGTCAAATGTTCTGAAGATACAATTGGTGCAGATGGATGTATTTCCCTGGCTGTTTTTTTATCGCTCACTTAAAACTCCTGATAATATCAGATAGAGGATTGGGCTTGATTCTGTGTCTTATAAAATAGAATTTGCCAGAAATTTGCTACTTTTGCACCGTTTTTGTCTATTAACTTTTTCTTTTCATCTCTTACATTATTGTGATACCTTATGAAAGGGAATATTTATGCAATACTAAATATGGTGGCCTTTCGATGACACAAAATAGTGGTAATAGAAAGCAGGATTCATCCGATCAATTCAGCCCGGAGAGTTCCACTCGAAATTTTGTGATTGGAATTCGTGAAAAGTTGATTGCCATATTTGTGGCTATCAAGGTGTTACCTTTAATTTTCCTTGCCCTGTTTGCTATCAAGCAGATAGGGCTTCTGGGTCTTACTGTTAAAGAAAAATCCGAGGAGATGGTTGTCGATACACGGGAGCTTGTTAACCAGGTCGGAACTCTTGCGGTGGATAGTTCTATAATGGCTCTGGATATGAAGGCCAGAGAAAGTATTGAACGGTTAACAACTGACACAGCAAGACAGGTCGCCGATTTTTTATATGATCGAGACCTTGATATCAATGCTGCCGCCTCCTTGTCAGTTACTCCCGACAGCTATCGAAAATTCCTGGAAAATCGTAGAAAGAATGTGGTGTACCACGGGGAATGGAAACTGAGTGAGGATGGCAGGGAGTGGTTACCATCAACTGTGGAGCACGATACCTATCCTGGTGTGCATGTCGTTACGCCTGACAATAAAAAGGATTTTAACTACAGGGGGCCTCCGAGCAAGGGGGTGGCAAAGTCGCAGCCTCTATATCATGAAATGACTTTTGTAGATCTTAAAGGAGAGGAAAAAATAAAAATATCAGCAACGGCTCTGCTCCCCGAGGGATTATTTAATGTAGCTGATCCTGTTAACACATGGTGTCGAAGTGAGAAATATTTTGAAATTGTAAAGGATTTACAGCCAGGAGAGATTTACGTATCTGAAGTTATAGGACCATATGTCCCAACAACCTTGATTGGCCCCTATACTAGGGAGACTGCAGAAAAAAAAGGTGTAGCTTTTGCTCCTAAAAAAGCTGGATATGCAGGAAAGGAAAATCCCGTTGGGAAACGTTTTGAAGGGATTGTGCGCTGGGTTAGTCCGGTATATCAAGGAGAGCTTAAAATTGGCTATGTAACTCTGGCCCTTGATCATACTCATTTGATGGAATATACAGACCATCTGGTTCCTACTTCTGAACGATACTCAGAGATATCTGATGCCGGCTCCGGCAACTATGCCTTTATGTGGGATTATAAAGGTCGAAACATTTCCCATCCGCGGGATTATTTCATTGTTGGTTACGATCCTCAAACCGGTGGACAGGCCGTTCCGTGGTTGAGTCAAGAAATGTATGAGCTGTGGCTGACGATGGATCGCTCGTTTGAAAAATTTGAAATGGTTGCGCCCGAATTTCATGAGCAGTCTCTTGAGAGAAAACCAGCTGGACCTCTTACAACTTCAGGAATGGTTGCTCTGGACTGCCGATATCTCAATTTTGCCCCTCAGTGTAATGGCTGGAGGAACCTGACCCAGTTTGGTGGTTCAGGTTCATTTGTTATTTTCTGGTCAAAGCTGTGGAAATTGACCACAGCGGCAGCGATTCCGTACTACACAGGGATATATTCGGATAGTCCGAGGGGCTTTGGCTTTATCACCATTGGGGCAAACGTTGATGAATTTCACAGCTCAGCCACTCAAACAGCAGAGAAAATAACCACGATCACCGAAGGTTACGAAAAACATCTGCAGCTGAAAAAAGAGGATACCCTGGTTCATATAGATGATCTTCTGGGGCAGACAATAGAGAATTTAACCGTATCCACCGGGGTGATGGTCCTTTTGGTGGTCTGTATTGCATTCTGGATGGCCTCAGTAATTACCAGGAAGATAACCTTTCTAATAAAGGGTATCCGGGCGTTTAAAGGCGGTGAGTTGTCAACCAGGCTTCCCGTAGAGAGTCGTGATGAATTCGGTCAGCTTACAGGGGCGTTTAACGAGATGTCCGATACTATCCAGGACTCTATGGAGGTAATCCAGAGGGAAAAAGAAAAGGCGGAGGAATCTGACAAGGCCAAGAGCCTTTTCCTGGCAAATATGTCCCATGAAATCAGGACGCCGATGAACGCCATAATCGGGATGAGTCATTTGGCCTATGAATCGAGTGAAGGAGAGAAGCAGCGTGCCTTGCTTGAGTCAGTAAAAACTTCTGCAGATTCGCTCTTGTCAGTAATAAATGACATCTTAGATTTTTCAAAAATTGAAGCAGGACAGCTTGATCTAGAATGCCATACCTTTTCTCTGCACGCGCTTATCAAGAATGCCATTAAATCAATTTCTGTGCTGGCAAGGAATAAAGAAATAGAGGTTCAGTTTTATGTTGCCGATTCCGTGCCCAAGGTGGTTTATGGCGACCAGATGCGTCTTCGCCAGATTTTGCTTAATCTCCTTGGTAATGGTGTGAAATTTACTCGCAAGGGAGAGGTGAATCTGGAGGTGCGAAGTAGATCGCTGGATGGAGATGAGATTGAGGTGCAGTTTGTTGTAAGGGATACCGGGGTTGGAATTGCTCCAGAAAATCATGAGTTGATATTTGACCGTTTTTCTCAAAGTGATATTTCTCTTGTGAGGAAGCATCAGGGCGCAGGCTTAGGTCTATCCATCAGCCAGCAGCTCTGCCAGATGATGGGGGGAGATATCCGTGTCGAGAGTGAAGTGGGAGTGGGGGCCACCTTTACCTTTTGTGTAATTCTAAAGAAGTCCTCCCAAGTCGATGTGGCTGTGGACAGTAAGGGGGAGGACACTGGACTGTCGGAACTGTATACAATTCTTTTGGTAGAAGATAATGCAGCTAACAGCGAGCTGGCCCGTATGGTATTGGAACAGCAGAACCACCGAGTCACTTGTGCTATGAATGGCCTGGAGGCCTTGCATAGACTAACAAGCGATGATTTCGATATAGTGTTGATGGATGTGCAGATGCCTGAAATGGACGGTTTTACAGCCTGTAAGATTATTCGAAGTTGTGAACGGGGCAAGGTGACTAGTGCAGAGATTCCCGAACTTCTTGAGACAAAATTACGAACCAGACTGTATGGTGGGCATCAGCCGATTGTTGCCTTGACAGCGCACGCCATGCGGGGTGATAAAGAAAAATGTATTGCAGCTGGGATGGATGAGTATTTGACAAAACCATTTGTTGCAAGCCAGGTTGTTGCCGTTTTGAAGAGGTATGCTGGTTTGCCGGTTGAACAGGATAGCGATGAAATTACCGTGGACCCTGATGTTGAAGAGTTGTCACTGTATAATATGGCGAAGGACAATATTAAAGAGGCCTATTTGTTAAACGATGAGCAGGTTGAATCTTTCCTGGAAACAACTGTTTCCAACATGAAACAAGACCTGGTGGAACTGCATAACGTGATCAAATCCGCTGATTTGGCGAGAGTGAAGCAGATTGCACATTCTCTTAAAGGAATTCTTCTCAATCTCAGAATGGAGGAACATGCATCAATTGCCGCAGATATAGAGCAACTTGCCGCCTCTGGAGAGCAGGCCGGACTCGAAGAGTTGAACAGACGGTTGTCTGATTCACTGGCTGATTTACTGGTCTGAGGTCCAGGGTATTTGTCTGGATCTCAGCCAATAGTCTCAATCAATAGTCTTATGGGGGCTATTTTCGGCCTTCTTCTTTCATAAGTTTATAGTTAATGGCGTCGACCAGTGCCTGCCAGCTTGCTTCGATGATGTTGACTGAAACCCCAACGGTACCCCAGTTGCAATACTGGTCCTTGCTTTCAACAAGAACCCGAACCTTGGCATGGGTGCCATGTTCACCGGAGAGCACACGAACTTTATAGTCGGCCAGTTCCATCTCTTCAAGGCAAGGGTAGAAACGGGTCAGTGCCTTGCGGATGGCGCTATCAAGCGCATTTACAGGGCCGTCTCCCATTGCTGCGGTGTGTACTTCGCTTCCTCCGATGAAGAGACGGATGGTCGCCTCGGTAAGGGTAGGCTTATCCATCCTGTATTTGTGGTTCATTACCCGGAAGGTTTCGAATTTGAAATAATTTTTCTGCAGGCCAAGCGCCCTACGCATCAGCAGTTCAAAGCTGGCCTCCGCCCCTTCATATTGATAACCAATATTTTCCAGTTCCTTGAGTTCACTGATAATTGATGCCAGTAGCGGATCATTCGGTTCCAGGTTCAAGCCCCACTGTCTGGCCTTGTGGAGTATGTTGGACCGACCACTCTGGTCGGAGATAAGAATCCTGCGAATGTTGCCTACCTTATCAGGAGTGATATGTTCGTAGGTCACTGGATTCTTTTTCACTGCACTTACATGGATCCCGCCTTTATGGGCAAAGGCAGACTCGCCGACGTAGGGTTGATAACGATTATGGGGAAGGTTAGCGAGTTCGTTGACGAGCCTTGAGGTGGTGTAGAGTCTGTCTATATGTTTGCGTACCTCACACTCGACACCGAGTTTAAAGGTCAAAGCGGGGATGATAGAGGTGAGGTTGGCGTTTCCGCACCGTTCACCAAAGCCGTTTATCGTTCCCTGGATCTGTTTCACCTTGTTTTCCGCAACAGCAATGAGGGCGTTGGCGACCGCTGTCTCTGAATCATTGTGCGGGTGGATGCCCAAGGGGACAGTTTTGCCTTTTTCGGCTAGATATTGGCTGACTCTATTGGTAATAGCGGGAATTTCGTGGGGAAGCGTGCCACCGTTAGTGTCACAGAGGATAAGGGTTTCCGCTCCTCCGTCAACAGCACTGATAAGAGTTTTGAGAGCATATTCTTCATTGTTTTTGAACCCGTCAAAGAAGTGTTCCGCATCATAGAAGAGATGTTCAACCCGGGGCCTGAGAAATGCAAGAGTATCTTGAATGATCTGTAAATTTTCCTCAAGTTCGATATGGAGGGCATCGACAACGTGGATATCCCAGCTTTTACCAAAAATGGTAATTACCGGAGTTTTGGCGTTAAGCAGGGCAAGAAGATTAGGATCTTCTTCGGGACTGTTGCGAATATGGCGAGTGGAACCAAAAGCCGCAAGTTTGGCATGTCGCAGTTTTATCGATTGCATCTTATTGAAAAATTCAACAGAAACGGGATTGGATCCGGGCCAACCACCTTCGATAAAATCGATACCAAGTTTATCGAGAGCTATAGTTATACGAATTTTATCGTCAACGGAGAGGTTGAAATTTTCCGCCTGGGTTCCGTCACGGAGGGTGGTGTCATAGAGTTCAACGTAGTGCGCCATAGGTGTCCTTTGCTTCAAATAAAAAAAATCAGAAAAAATAGTTACAATAGGGAAAATGAAACTGCTTATCCCAGCTTCTTTTTAAGTTTATCAAAGTTAGTAATAAAGGACTTGCAGGGAAAAAGCAAAAAAAAGAGATAGCGAGTCAGACTGTTTTGGTTTGAAAATTTTTCGATTTTGAACAAAATCATATTCTCCGACGAGCTCCTGGGTAACAAGTTCAGGGAAACCCTGTTTCCGTGGTGGCTTATCGCTCTGCAGGTTAGGCGTGGAGCGGGTGCTGGGAGTGATTGGGCGGAATAGGGTTGCATTTTAACGGTTTTTTTCATACCCTCAGTGCTTATGTGTACAGAGTTGTTGGGGGGCGCGCAGTAATTAAACTTCGAAATACCGGGACACAATCACTTTTGGCGTAACTATGTCGTTATCCCGTTTTTCTTACCGTCTACGGGGGCAGTACGGGTACTAGGAGCTTGTCCGAAAGGGCATTCTCGGACAACCTCCTGGCTGGGTTTTTGCTTATTTAACCGTTTAGCGATGTTAGGTCTTTGATGTAATCTTTTGCATAAATGTAAACAATGAATTTAAAACCAATTAAACCAAAGCGTATATCTGATCAGGTCTTTGAACAGATTAGAGAGTTGATCTATAAAGGTGATTTTAAGCCGGGACAGCAGATTCTTCCAGAACGTGAGTTGGCACAGTCCATGGCTGTCAGTAGGACTTCTGTGAGAAATGCCATCAATAAGCTGGTAACAATGGGCTTACTGGAACACCGACAGGGGCAGGGTACTTTCGTCAGTTCTCCTGAAAATAGGGAAGGCAATCCTCTCGCTGCTGCGATGGCCACCGACGAGGCAACTTTTGATGATCTTCTTGAGGTTCGTTTGGGGCTTGAGTGCAATGCGGCAAGGCTTGCCGCTATACGAGCTACTGAGACTGATATTAAGGCTATAAGAAAAAGCCTTGAGGAGATGGAGGCTGATCTTGCCGCAACAGATAAAATTGGTACTGAGCCGGATGCCGCTTTTCATATGGCAGTTACTTTTTCGACAAAAAACCCGGTCCTTATTCATCTGATGCGAAACTTTTATGACTTTCTTTTTGTTGGGATCAAAAAAAATCTCACCCATATGTATATGGACAGGAAGGCCCTTGAGGAAGTTATAGTTCATCATCATGATATCTTTAAGGCCATAGAGCGCAGGGCGCCCGAGGATGCCTATGGGGCGATGAAGACCCATATTAACTTTGTTCAGGAGTATTTTAAGTCACGACAAGGTTGAAAATAACTGTTGGGTAACAGTAACCGTTCACCAGCACTCCATTTTCGTCCGATCAGGCCTCCTGGCATAACCAACTATAGCCAGGAGACCAGCTTGAACGAACCTGGAGCACTGGACGAACGGTTACGGACTCTGGTTATGCAGTCTGTTGAAGGGGTCGGTGAACGGTTACGGGTAACAGATAAAGAAGAGTCATGAAAATAAAAAGGCCAGTTACGGATTTTCCGTAACCGGCCTTTTATTTTTGGGAATTCTCGGGTGGCTTGCTAGCTAAAACCGTAAAATCCTGGAAAAACAACAATCGAGAACAGCACCAGCATCTGAATGATAATAAACGGTATAACCCCCCGGTAGAGATCAACCGTGCGCACTTCTGGTGGACATACACCTTTGAGGTAAAAGAGTGAGAAGCCAAAGGGTGGTGTGAGGAATGAGGTTTGCAGGTTCATGGCGATGAGGATGGCAAACCAGAGGGGATTGATGCCGATGATGTCGGCGATTGGCAGCAGGATAGGAACGACGATATAGGAAATCTCAATAAAATCGATGAAGAATCCCAGTAACATTATAGCTAGCATGGAGAGCAGCAAGAAGGTCCATTTTTGGCCGGGAAGATTTGTCAGGGCATCTTCCACAATGTAGTCAGCTCCGCTATAGACAAATACCATGGAGAAAGCGGTGGCGCCAATCAAAATGGCGAATACCATGGCGGTAATTTTAACAGTCTCAAGGGAAGCCTCTTCGATAATTCTCCAACTCAGTTTCCGGTACATTGCCGCCAGCACCATTGCTCCAACACTGCCAACGGAAGCAGATTCGGTGGGTGTTGCAACTCCTGCGAAAATTGAGCCCAATACCAGAACGATTAGTGTAAGGGGTGGAATTATGGCCAAAAGGGCTCGTTTGATGTTACCTGCCCTGGAGCCTTCTTGCACTGGCAGGGCGGGAGCCACTTCTTTGTTTATATACGCCAGGATAAGTATATATAGAACATAAAGCACAACCAGGATAAGGCCGGGGCCTACTGCGGCTTGAAACAGGTCTCCAACAGGTACTTGAAAAACATCTCCAAGGATAATCAGGACAATGGAGGGTGGGATAATCTGTCCAAGGGTTCCGGCAGCACAGATAGTTCCAGTGGCCAGCTTTTTTGAATAGCCATATTTGAGCATCACAGGCAGGGAGATAACCCCCATGGCAACAACTGAGGCCCCCACCACTCCTGTTGAGGCGGCCAGCAGTGCGCCAACCAGAACAGTGCTGACGGCAACGCCGCCTCTGACCTTGCCGAAAAGTGTGCCCATTGCCTCCAGCAACCTTTCGGCAAGTTCTGATTTTTGGAGGATTATTCCCATAAAGATGAACATGGGGATAGCCATGAGGATGGTGTTGTTCATGATCGAATAGATCCGAAACGGCATCATCGAAAACATCTGAAAAAATTCTTCAGAGACTGCTATTATAGCGAAGTCCGGTGTCAGTTCTACAATCGCCGCAAGGATGCCAAAAAATATCGAGACAGAGCCAAAGGTAAAAGCAACAGGATAACCCACCGTCAACATCAGCAGGGCCGCAGCGAACATTACAATACCAATCATTTGTTCTCCTCCTGCGCTGGCTGCTCACCCAGTCGATAGATATTGATGTTTTTTATAGTGTAGCCAACGGAGGTGAAGATAAGAAAGAGAAAAGACAGTGGAATCAGACCTTTTATTATCCATCTGAAGGGCAGTCCTCCAGGGTCTTCCGAGATCTCTCCAATGTCGTAGGCATCTTTTACAAAGCTAAAGGAGCCAAAGAGAATGAGCAGCGCAAGAGGGAGGAGGAAAAAGACAGTTCCTATGATATTTATCAGCGCTTTGCGTTTTGGCGTATAGCGGTCATAGAGGAAGTCCACTCGAACATGGCCCTCGTCCAGTAGAGCAACTGACACTCCGAAGAGGATTATGATGGAGAAGAGGTGCCACTCCATTTCCTGCATTCCGACTGAACTGTTATGAAAAAAGTACCTCATGATGACATCGTAAAAGACGTTGATGGTCATCATCAGCAGCACTATTGTGAGTATTTTGCCGCATATTCGGTTTATTCGTATAAAGAACTGTTCCGCCCTGATAAGCATACTTCTACTCCTCTACTTCAAAGGATTTTACTCAGCAACCATTTCTGAGGTTTGCAGGTAATACTGTGTAGACATCTTGGTCCATTCTCTCGCTTTTGCCATGTATGCTTTTTGGGAATCATACACTTCTTTGAAGTCGGCATTTTCGGCAGCGTAGCCTTCCATAACCTCATCGGTGGCGGCTTTCATCGCTTTTAAGACATCTTGTGGGAAGATTTTAACTTTGATGTTTGGAAACTCCTCTTTCATCTTTGCCCAGGCGCGCGCACTTGCATCAAAGTTTTCACTGTACATATCTGCAGATACCGCCTTCATAGCAGTATTGAGAGCCGTTTGATATTCGACAGGGAGTTTGTCAAATTCGCGCTTATTGATCAGAAATTGCATGTCTGATGCTGGTTCATGCCAGCCTGCATAGTAGAAAGGCGCGACTTTATGAAAGCCCATCTTTATATCCATACCGGGCCCTACCCATTCGAGGGCGTCAATGGTGCCGCGGTCAAGAGCGGTATAGAGTTCTCCCGGAGGAATGTTGGTAACGTTAACGCCGAGTTTTGCGAAGACTTCACCTGCAAGGCCGGGAATGCGCATTTTGAGACCTTTAAGGTCGTCAACTGATTTAATCTCTTTTCGGAACCAGCCACCCATTTGAACACTGGTGTTGCCGCCAGGGAAGGAGTAGACGTTAAATTTATCATAGGTTTTTTGCTGGAGGACCATGCCCTCGTCATAGTAGAGCCATGCGTTCTGCTCTGCTGATGTCATGCCAAACGGAACTGTAGTAAAAAATACAGATGTGATGTCCTTACCTTTCCAGTAGTAAGAGGCGGTGTGGCCCATTTCGTACTGGCCGCCTTTGACCATGTCGAGAATGCCCAGTGGTGCCTTGTGTTTTTCTGATCCTTCAACCCTTATTTCAAAATTGCCACCGGTCATTTCGCTTACCATTTTCGCAAGCTTTGGTGCCGGAGAGGCCAGGGGGGTTAAAGTGGATGACCAGGTCATTGCAAGTTTCCATCGGATCTTTTTTGCTGCCATAGCAGGGGATGCGACAAGCATTGCAGCAGCAAACACTAAAGCTATTTTCCCAACACGTTTCATCTTTTCCTCCAGTAGATATAATACCCTGGAAATTCCTGGGATGTAGTGCAGGAATTTCGTGAGGTTGCTTATCCCGTTTATCGGGGTTTCAATAAATATCCCCAAGCTTGGGGGTGGTTGTATCTCTAAACTTACGACAAAACAATAGATACTACCTTGGTGGCTCTATGGCAACAGCAGAGCAGTGAAACGTATTTGGAAATGAAAGAAAAAAATTAAATGGCTGATGGGGTTGTATAGTGTCTGTCCAGAGATGAGATGGTTTTTTCTAAATTGAGGCGCTCGATGAATTTAACCACAGGCATATAGTTAATATCGGAGTCTTCGCTTACCTGCGAGGATTAAATTTTGAGAGCAACGAAGAGTTAGGGAGAAATAGCCATTTATGGACAGACACTAGTCCGCCGATTCTGCTGTAAAACCTTGCCTGGTGTTAGCAAGGAGTTTGGAATTACTAACTACAGTACTGTGAGTAGTGTGGTTCAGAGAGTGAAAGAGCGGTCCGAAAGGGACAATTATCTGCTAAAAGAAATCGAGATTGTAAAGAAGAAGATAGTAAAAGGTCAAAAGCGGACTTGACCTCTCTTCATTACTAGTACATGCTTTGATGGGTGAACTCGACAAAAACAGTTATCGGCTTGTTCTCATCCCCTATGCTGGTCATCCCAGAAACGGTCTTACTCGGATCTTGGCCGATACCCTTGGGGTGGAGACAAAAGGCAGGGGAATGCCACTGATAACCAGGGTACAGCAGCACCTCGAAGCAATGATCACTGGAGCCAATCCTCGCCATCCTGTTATTATTATCGACGATGCACAACTACTGGAAAACGAATCCCTATGGGATCTTTGTTCTCTTCTGTTCCAGACCGCAAAACAGACCGTGGTTGATTCATCAGATATGGTTTTTTGATATAACCACTTACTCCAATCTGAACCGCAGCCTTTACATCATCACTTTCAGAAAAGCCACTTGCTATAATTGCCTTCTGATCTGGATATAACTTCAGAATTTCCTTATATGTTTGATAGCCATTTATACCAGGTTTCATCAACATATCAAGAAGGATCAAATCAACAGGCTTGTCCTTAATATACTCAAGGGCTAATTCTCCAGAGTCGACAGAGTTCACTCTATAACCGAGCTTTTCGAGCATATTTGCTGCAAGGTCACGAAGGTGTGGTTCGTCATCTACAATTAAAATATTTTCTTTATTGCCTTGTATGTTTTTAGCAGATGTAACTGTGATATCGGTTTTTTTCTGGTTGCTTTCAGCCTCTGAGAAAAAAAGTTGGAAAAATGTGCCCTCATTATTGCTTTCCACCCAAACGCTTCCGTCATGTTCTTCCAGGGTATTCCAGACAATGGTCAGTCCTAATCCAGTACCACTTCTCCCCATAACTTTTTTTGAAAAAAATGGTTCAAATATATGTTCTAGATCCGATTCAGGTATCCCTGGCCATTATCCCTGACACCGAGGACGACATATTCTCCGGCTGCTATATTCATTTGTCGACTTAATATGTTATCGATATTTCGCACTTCTGTTGATATTACAACAGTACCGTTTTGGGCAACAGCTTCTAATGCGTTTGACACAAGATTCATCAGGCACTTCCTGATATGGACGGCTGAGCAAAAAATATCGGCTCGTGGTGCATTGAGTTGGCGATGACAGGTTATGTTGGGGTAGAAAGATTTTAGCTTCAGATACTCAGGGGATTCAAAATACTCTTCTGTGAGTGTATTCAAATTTTTGATTTTTTTAACAGTTGCAGCACCTCTAGCCACTGTAAGGAGGTCCTCAACAATTGCTGCTGCTCGTTGACCTGATTGCTGTATCGCTTCGAGCTGTTTCCGATGTTTGTCATCCTTTGACAAACTTTGCAGTATTAGTTCAGGGTAACCTACTATACCAGATAAAATATTATTAAGGTCGTGAGCAACACCTCCAGCTAACAAGCCGATTGCTTCCATT
>JAAELB010000910.1 GCA_024227155.1 Desulfobulbaceae bacterium | reverse complement strand
TATTGCCTCAGTTAACAAATGGCGTTGATCCGCCAAGTATCTATGATACCTTGCCTCGTCGGCTAATTCATCTAATATTTCGACTTCCGTCACCTTGGTACATAGAAAGTCGTAGTTTTCAGCGACTATGTCTATTTGATCCTTCAAATCACGGGCTTTTTGTGCTAAATCATCAATATCCAGCAAATCTTTGTTTATATGCGCTGTGTAACCCCGGTGGACATCTTCATATAAATCAGCGTCACTTACAGATCCCTCGTGGTCTGTATTCGCGTTCGACCCACCCGATACACTGCCGTTATCGAAAAAATTGCATGAATACCTTTTATTTAACCGATAGCGTCTTTCATCTATCCTTTCTAATTTGCGGGTTGGTGCACCTCCTACTGCCCCTCGTTCATCTTCGAGAACTTCATATACGCACGGCTCACTGTCGCTACCCGCATCCGCTAAAACTGAAGAAAACGTTTCTTCTTGTTGTTTCGAAGGGCCTTCTATTCGTGCTTTATTACCAAAATGTCTTTTCGCAAAGTCTATGTCCGGGTCACTATCAGTGTCTGATTCATGTCTGGTTATTATAATGGGGAAAAAATTATTTATATCGCTTTCTCTGCCCTCTCTCTCATGTATTGTCGATTCTGAGTAACGATTGTTTCCAAATTTAATTTTCAATCGCTTTTGTAATTGTACAATGTTCCTTTCATCTGAAAATATGGGTGATCCGTCAACGATGGTTTTTGGTCTCACTACGTCAATATTTAAAGGGGTGGATGCAAAAGGCCTGTCTTGATCGTCGTCCGTCAATCTGTCATTTACTATTGCGTTCTTTGATACAAAGTGTAAGCCGTACTCACCCATGTCATCTTCTACCCTTGCTTGTAGTCCTGCTTCCTATCCTGACCGGTTCTCCGCCATGTTATGAAAATAATAACATTAGCTAAGAGATTGCTGAGAGATCTGTGTTAATCTTCACGTATTAGGAACTTGAGGTACAGGTGATTGTTAGCTGAGAGGAAAGGATGCCACAAGACGTACAGCTGGGTAGAATCAGTCCTTTATTTACATGATTAATACATCGTACACAGCCACAGATTAAGTGCCGCGCACCCT
>JAAELB010000909.1 GCA_024227155.1 Desulfobulbaceae bacterium | reverse complement strand
TAGATATCGGACTATTCTCGAAAGCATTGAAGAAGGGTATTACGAAGTTGATCTTTCCGGGAACTTCACATTCTTAAATGATGCCATGTGCGCACTCCGTGGGCAATCAAGAGATGAATTGATTGGGAAAAACAATAGAGATTACATGATCCCTGAAACATTCAAAGCAGTCTATAAATAGGGCTTCCTGAAAGACTATTAAATCATTGTAAATATTGTATAAATATGCTATATACAAAAGAAAAAGTGAAAAGAAAATCACCAATAACCCTCAAAACCTTTGCACTTTATCCTACTCAAATATGTATCGACACAATCAAAAGCAAATGGAATTTGAAGATTTCGCTTTACCCTTTAGCGGCGGTCTGCGTAGCGACAACCGATGGGTAAGGCTGGCCAAGTTTATTCCGTGGGAAGAATTTGAAGCGGACTACAGAAAGGCAGCAAGTAAATCTTCAACGGGGCCACCGGCAAAATCTGTCCGGGTTGCCCTGGGCGCGTTGATCATCAAAGAGCGCCTGGGGGCAAGCGATGAGGAGACAGTGGAGCAGATCCGTGAAAACCCATATCTCCAGTATTTTCTGGGATACAAGGAGTACAAAGACAAGCCACCGTTTGATCCGTCTTTGTTCGTATACTTCCGGAAAAGATTTCATGAAAAGGTACTTTCCCAGATAAACGAAGCGATTGCCCGCAAGGCTCTTAAAGAAGATAAAAAGAGAGTCGTAAAAAAGTCTTCTATCGATAGCGATGATGATCCGGGGAGTTCTTCGAATTCAAACCGGGGCAAACTGCTTGTGGATGCCACTTGCACGCCAGCTGATATTACTTTCCCGACTGATCTAAAACTGCTCAATACTTCTCGGGAAAAGAGTGAAGAGATTATCGATATTTTGCATCGACCATTTAGAGGGAAGCAAAAGAAACCCCGCACCTATCGAAAAAGAGCCCGGAAAGATTTTCTTGCAGCCGCTAAAAGCAAAAGGTTGTCACAGGGTAAAAGGCGCAAAGCGCGCCGGAAGCAGTTGGGGTATCTGGGGCGCAACCTGAAAATCATAGACAAATTGTGCGAGCAGATATCTTTGTTGGAACTTGCTCCTCGGCAGTATAAAAATCTACTGGTCATTCATGAAGTGTACCGGCAACAAAAGCGGATGCACGATCATCGTGAACGCAGAATAGATGACCGGATTGTTAGCGTCTCACAACCCCACGTCCGCCCCATAAAACGCGGTAAAGCAGGCGCGGCGACCGAATTTGGCGCCAAAGTTTCTTTAAGTCTCATCAATGGTTTTTCGTTTGTGGACCGCATCAACTGGGACGCCTATAACGAAGCTGGTGATTTGATTGGTCAGATTGAAGCATACCGGCAGCGATTTGGATATTTCCCAGAATCTGTTCATGCAGACCAAATCTACCGCAACAGGGGCAATCGGAAGTATTGCAAGAAATATGGAATCCGCCTTTCAGGTCCGCCACTGGGAAGGCCTCCGGCCGATCTCGAAAAGCAACGGGAAGTCAAATTGCAAACACGTCGGGATGAACTCGACAGAATCGCGATCGAGGGAAAATTCGGTCAGGGCAAACGCCGCTTCAGTCTGGCCAGGGTCATGTGCAAACTGGCGCTGACCTCGGAAACCGCAATCACGGTAGCATTCCTGGTTATGAATCTTGAGAAGTGGCTGAGAAGCCATCTTTTTTGCTTGTTTTCGGCTGTTCGAAGCCGCTTTCTTGGCCTCTCAGGTCTTATAGCAGCCGATCTGATGAGTCATAGAGGTATATCAAGAGGCTATGGTGAAATAGACAATTGCATCTGTCTGGTGTGAAAGATCGATTTATTGCTGAATTACCGCTGATTCCAGGTTATTCAGGAAATCCTATATAGTGGCCGCTGGATCAGAGGTCAAACCGGTGACTTCTGCTATTAAAATGTAGTTTCGGAAAACTTGTGATATTTAAAAAATGAATAAGCTAACTGTTTGGGATATGTAAATTAT
>JAAELB010000908.1 GCA_024227155.1 Desulfobulbaceae bacterium | reverse complement strand
CTTACCTTTACCATCCAGGATAACAGGTTTATTGATAATAACCGGCCCGCTGTATCTGCCAGGAATTAACTGGACCTCTCTGCCTTCAGGAGTCTGCTCAATCAATTCCTGAAGAGATGGAAGTGAAGAAGCAGACCCTGCAATCACATTGGAGGCTACCAGACAAATAATTAATATAGAGAAAATCAAGGTTTCTTTCAACGAATTCAATATGCTCTATTTGGAGTTAATGGCAGATAGATCCTTTAGAGCTTTTCGCCGGATTAAAACAGAAAATGTAAGTAAAATAAAAATTCCAAGGAGAAAATAAAACCCAATGGTTGGGTATGAGTGCGTTGTAAACTGGGCGACTTTACCGTCTCCAAGGACCGTGGGCATAAAGGGTTTTATCTTAAAGGCCCCCCAAGGGTGCAGATGATGGCCGAACCAATAGAGCCATTTACTGAAAAATCCCAAATACAGCCAGGGAAAAGAGGCTGGGATCATCCCGAGCAGCCACCAGCCTGGTCCGTTATAAAAAAGATAGACAATCAGCATAACAAAAAAGGTGAGAAAAACAAAAGGAATGGTTCTACGAAGAGTTACGGCCCCGGCTTCCATGGGATTCATGCCGATGTAGTGATTAATGGTATTCATTTCATTTGCCTTGCCACTCCAATCTGTAAAATGGAAATAGACAGGGATACCATCAGGAAAAGCAGCTTTTGGATACTGGGGAGCCTCCAGCGATACCATCCAGACAGGCATGGTCCTCGCTCCGATGAGATAGGCGTAAAAACCGCTGGGTTGAAACTCATAAATCTTCTCCCCCATCAGCTCCTGCAGTTGTTTGGGAGGTGCGTAGTATTCAACATCTTCCGGAATTAAAAACTCAAAGGGTTGAAATGAAAAGTTTTCCTCAACAGCGTCCTCTTCATCAATTGCCACCGGATCCTTGTATTGAAACAACGGCTTCAGGGTGTAGGCTCCCAGAAGCAATATCATTGCGAGTAATGCAAGAATATGGCTGAGCAATATTCTTTTTTTAATACTGTTACTCATCTTTTCCCTCTTTATTATCGGATTGCTATCACCTCAGATGCGCTGGCATATCTTCATCTTCCTTTTCTTCATCATCAAGATCCCATCCCTCTTCATCAACATCACCAACCTCCTGCCAATCCCCCTCTTGCATTGTAAAACGGGAGGCATAATCGACAACGCTCTTCATATCAAGAAAGGTAAACTTTTGAATCTGTTTGATCATATCAGGATTAGCGTTTCTCCTTTTGCCGATCTGAATCCAGCTGAATTGCCGAACCAGATACAGATAGGTCTGACCCGCCAGGACCGGGAAATATCCAGGTTCCATCTCCTGCTTGCCGGTTTTGGCAACCTCACCTTCTTTGACAGGGACAGGTTGTTTCCAGTTGCCTTGAGCATGATCGCCATGGCACCTGACACAATTTTCCTCGTAGAGTTTTTTACCCAGTTTCAAGTCGGTGGTCCAATCGGCGTTTTCCAAAATCACTGCCTTGTGTTTTGATAGTTCTCCAGCACCAATGGCCTTTGTTATTGCAGCCAGGAAGCCCTCTTTTGATTTGAATTCCTTTTCTTCAAGGGTTTTTAGTTTTTTGAAATTCGTATCTCCAACTTTCTGCTGAAGATTATCCAAGGATATGGGCCATACTTCTTTTCGCAAGTTTGAAAGAATAAAAGATGTTCCTCCCGGTCCAACCCTTGGGTTTGGATTCATTTTCCTTGTTTGAATATAGGCGCAGACATCAACAATATCCTGGGCGCCTTCTATCTGCATGGCAAAAGGATACATTGTTGGGTTATCACGGTTTTTTGCTCTGATATCAGCTATCTGCTTAATCAGGACATTGGTGTGCTGGCCGGCAAGCTGTGGAAAAACACCCAGAGGGT
>JAAELB010000907.1 GCA_024227155.1 Desulfobulbaceae bacterium | reverse complement strand
TTGTTCCATGGATAGCTTTTGCTTTACCGAGTCAACCATCCTGGAGAGCTGCTTAGTGTCAGACAGTTGCTGTTCTATTCTCCGAACAGCATTACTCACGGTACTGTATTTTATACCCCCAAATTCCTTGCCGATTTCCTCTAAGGTCAAACCACTATGCTTTCTGGAAAGGTAAATTGCCACATTGCGAGGTTCGTTCTCCTGACCTCGCTTGACCTCCTCTAATTCCTTTGTATCAATTTCGTAACAAAGGCCAACAGCTTTTTTAATTTCAATAATTGTCGGCGCAAGGTTTTTAGCTTGAGGAACCTCGCCATGTTTCTTTTTCTGGTAATATTTTGCTTTGACCCATTCGACAAAATTACGGGATCCCAAAATAGATGGCAAATTTTTCTTACTGAAAAAATGCTCAATTTCCTCAGAATCTTCACCCTGAACAAATTTTCTGTATTCCCTGACTCCCTTGTCTGGAACATCTGCAAACATACTCAGCAGTAAATCCGTATATAACCAGTGCGACGTTCTAGACCGTGACACATAAACATGATGACTGCTCCAAGGATAGTCACTGACGGATTTACAGATGTGAGCCCGAACAGGATTACGGTGAATATACCTTAGCAGCTCGACAAGGTGACTATCTTCCTCTACAAGTATACTTTTATAGCGACCTCGAAATAATTGCCCATCGAATTTGTGGCGCCTGTTATATCGTTGAGTATATACTCCGTTGACATGCCGTATCACGCGGGAAAGATTGCCCAGCGGAGTTTGCAGCAGAATGTGATAGTGGTTGGACATGAGGCAAAACGCAGCCACACGGCACCCAAACAGTTCGGAA
>JAAELB010000906.1 GCA_024227155.1 Desulfobulbaceae bacterium | reverse complement strand
TTCGACTGTATTGAAACGACAACGGTACAAACTGCCATGGGCAGCAACCGGTGGTCTACCGAATCAGTGGCAAGAGACAGGCTGTTTCTGGAGTACTTGGGGGTGAGCAGGGAATAGTGTGCGCTTTATCCTACTTTCAGGTTACCATATGGCCATACGCCGGTTTCTCGGTAGGAATACAGTTCATGTATATTGACCAACAGCAGGATGAGTGGCCTGCTTCCTCTTTTCTCACTCTCTTCAATGATTTTTCGAAAATCTTGACGGTCACATCAAGCCCTCTCAGCGAATGATCTTCCTCATAAAATTGAAGATGGTAGGGCTCTTGTCTTCGGGAACACAACATCCTGGAACTTTGTAGGTTCCTTATCACCGATAGAGTATAGGGGAAGGCAAGCTGTACTTCTCCTGCCGCTCCGCCTGGTTGAAAATTTTCATGGGGAAGTTGAAGCTGAGGTGACTTCAAACCAATGGACTGTAGATATTGCTTCTCAGAAAGTTCTGGCAATGGTACCAGAGTTAATGATTTCTCTTTATTGATACTGAAGCGTGGTTTGAGTCCATAGTAGCCAACGGTTGAAATTAAATCCCAGTTTCTTGTAAGATTTCTTATAATATTTTCGGACATGAAACCCAAAATAGTGATTTGAGCAATATCCATTTTTTGCTTTGTGAACCTGAGATATGCCTGATCACTCCCATAGCCTGGAACACCAAAATTTTTCACACAACAGCCCATGATTTCAGATAAAGCACTACTCCAACATGCATCATTGTCAACTTCAGAACCAAAGGTAAAAGAATCCCCATAGAGGGAAATA
>JAAELB010000905.1 GCA_024227155.1 Desulfobulbaceae bacterium | reverse complement strand
TATTTTTATTCAAATGATTTCAACTAAAAAATATTATTGCCAAATAACCGAAACGAGGTTATAAATAGAAACTCATTTTATATGAATTAAATAATAATTTCAAAGGTATGAGATATAAATGTTTGAACCGGTTATTGGACTTGAAGTTCACACGCAGCTTAAAACGAAAACTAAAATATTTTGTGGTTGCTCTACAAAATTTGGTGCACCCCCAAATACAAACACCTGTCCTGTGTGCACAGGAATGCCAGGAGTATTACCAGTACTGAACAAGCAGGCAGTAAGCCTTGCAATAAAAACTGCCCTTGCAACTAATTGTAAAATTGCAGAGAAAAGCCGCTTTGATAGAAAAAATTATTTTTACCCTGATCTTCCCAAGGGATATCAGATTTCTCAATTTGCATTTCCAATAGCTGAACATGGATTTCTTGACATAGAAAATAAAAGAATAGGCATAACAAGAATTCACATGGAAGAAGATGCAGGAAAATTAACTCATGATCCTGC
>JAAELB010000904.1 GCA_024227155.1 Desulfobulbaceae bacterium | reverse complement strand
GGCCTTTCCTAAATAGAATCTTGATCCCAAGAATAAAGATGCACATCCAAAAAGAAAAAATAAAAAGAATAAGATAGAAATGCTTGTTTTAAAATATTGACAACTCGTCTTCATATTTTCATCCTCTATACCAGTACTACTGATTTGTTTGAACTTTGATCTTATAACCTCATCAAAGCATAATTATAGACAGCCGAACGGTTGAGCTGTGGGGCGCACGCTTTTTGCGTCCCCACCAGTGGTTTGTTGTGCTAAATATAACTATTTATTCAATTTGTTACAATATATTCATTCATTGCACTTGACATATGCATATATTGTATGTATTTTTCATTCATGGACATTGTATGGGATTCTGAAAAGGCCAAAAGCAATTACCAGAAACACAAAGTCCATTTCGCTGATGCCGAGAGCGTACTTTATGATACGATGGCATTAACGATTGAAGATCAGGATATCGATGACGAAAAAAGATTAGTAACGGTCGGTTCCGATTCAACCGGTCGGATAGTCTTGGTGGTGTATACGTACCGGGGAAACTCAATCCGGGTGATTTCTGCGAGGAAGGCGACGGCCTCGGAGAGGAGATACTATGAAGAAGGAATATAAATTTAAATCCGCAAAAAGAGGGCCAGTTGTGCCTCAGAAAGGAAAGACCCGAATCACGATTTTTCTTGATAATGAGGTAATTGAAGAATTTCGTAATCGGGCAACAGAATCTGGATCCGGATATCAAACGATGATTAACGATGCTTTGAGGCAATACCTTGAAAAAAGCGGCAAGCCTTTGAATGAAGCCTTGATTCGCCAGGTAATCCGGGAGGAGCTTGATAGGGCGCCCGCCCATTAGAATTCCTTTCATTTCTGATATTGCATTCAGC
>JAAELB010000903.1 GCA_024227155.1 Desulfobulbaceae bacterium | reverse complement strand
TAATGTATTGCTGTTGTTCAATTATTCTGCAAAAAGACGGGTGGAAAAAGATAGATTTCTTGAAAATGGCGGAAAATAGAGACCAATTTGCGGAAAAGTTAGGGAATGCTTAAAAAGCGATTTCCTATCACCATCACCTATCACCTAATCGATATTGTTGGTGGCGCTACGGCGCTACAACCGTATAGGCATACAGCTTCTTCAGCTGGTGGCCCTCCTGATCGGTACAAGTCACGGAAAAGGTGTGTGATCCCAATGTTGAGGTGTCGAGCAGCTCGCCGTATTCAATATCACCCACACAGGAGGTAATAGGCGAGCCAGAAGGGCCCGGGCTACAGTTGAAGTTAGCGTGTACTGGCTGATTTTGGTAAAACAGTTCACCGTAACTGGGTGTTGTGATTGTCACCGTCACTTGTTGTGCAAGAGCCGGTAGTGAGATCAAGGCTCCCATTGTTATAACGATAGCAGTAAGTGGGACCTTAAAGGTTGAAGTAGAATACTTGGATATCATTGAGAACCTCATTGCTAGGTCAATCGACCATAAGCTACATTAGTTTGCATCGGGGAAAATTTTTGCGCTAATCATTTTTCTTGATCAAAAAAAATTCCAGACAGTGACTAAAGTATAGGAAGAATAAACGCCCTTTTCCACACTGGTCGACAGCCAATTCACAGGTAACGAAGGGCCATGCGCCCTGCATTTGGGGATCGTAGACCCAGGCAAACCGCTAGCGATTTGCGGTGATTGGAAAAAGCTGCATATTCTGGTGATCGTGAACACCTATTCTGGCTGATCGTGAACACCTGATTTCCCGCGCATTGGGCTATCTCTATTTTTACCTTAAGTGTTCACGATCAGTCAATCATTTCCTGTTTTTTTTATTAAAAATCCTGTTGTTGTGCCGCAGGCATTTTGCTTTTGCGCTCCCTTATCACGGCGTAGTGTGGGTAATGGGTGAATGAGTGTGGTAAAGCTGTGGTCAAACGAGTTTACGAGGTTTGTCCATAGTTTTTCCAAGTGATAAGTCATCGCTTTGTAAGCCTGCCCTAAATTTTCCGAAAATTCCTTTCCATAAGACGTCAACATCACCCAATCTATTCTCTTTCAACCGTCTTTTCAAGGAATCCCTGCGGATTCAAGGTATTTGAAGTTGATTCAGGGTAAAAGGCCTCCCCAGAGCTCTGTTCCACCTGATTTAGAACAGACGTATCCATTGACGGTCATAGGATTTTTTAAATATCAAAAACCAGCTCATCATATTCAGGCCAGCCATCGTCATAGGGGATGATCTCTGGCTCGCTATATTCGGGTGCGACAATCGGTGGTGCTCTCTGGTTCTTCTTCTCTTCGAATATGTTCAGATGGGTAAGAATCTTCTTTATCACCGTCTTTTTATATATGAAACTGATAATGCGCATTTCACCAGTGCACTTAGGGCACGTCAATGGATCAACTTCCCAGATAAGCGCAGACTTCGGACTTTCTTGATGCACTCACGCCACATCAGTTGTGGTATTCGCTTTGGCTTGTAGTTCCGGATATCGATGATTTTGCTGTCTTTGCTCGTATCATATTCACTTTCCCTCTTTTCCTTCCCTTTCTCCTGCTGCTTTTTTCTGTCACCGCGCATTCTATTTGAGTACCAACCGTAGTACCTCACCAACTGAAAAGATGGCTCAGGTATATGCTGCGTTATTGACGCAATCATTTCCAGAGGGGAAGCCCCGTTAAGCGGGATAAGTTCCTTCACGAAATTCGTAAAAACAACGAATTTCTAACTCACTAAACACCTGGAAGTTTCTTTTGTTTTTCCCGTGCGTCATCTTAGATCGGTAAATAACTGAAGAATCTCCTGTGTCGTATTTTAGTTTTTCCAGAGAAAAGGTATTGCGGATGATGTACTGAGCAAGGTTCTCCATACCTT
>JAAELB010000902.1 GCA_024227155.1 Desulfobulbaceae bacterium | reverse complement strand
GTAGAGACCGTAGAGACAGTAGAGACAGTAGATGACTCCCTTGATATGGAGCTTCAGGCCGAGCCCACAGATGAATCTCTCGAAGATCTCCTTGAAGACCTGCCGGAAGATGTCGTCGATGATCTAGAAGATGTTGATGTGGCTTTGGATGACGATGTAGTCAGTGCAGATCTTGCTGAACTCGCAGCTGTAGAAACGGAAAGTTTTGAGGATCTTGAAGATGTGCAGCAAGAGCCATATGGAGTAGCAAAAGAGCAGTGCTGGCAATGTGGAAAAGAGAGTGATGGAGAATCGTTTACTGCAAAAGATGGGCGTCTCTATTGTCTGGATTGCCTGCCTGAAGAGATTGCATCTGAGTTAGATCCCGATGGTCTCGGTCTTGCTGAAGCAGCGGCTGCACAGGAAGATGTACCTGTGACCGAGGAGGCTACTGAGTCAGTTGCGGCCAGTGATGACACTGAGGGTGTTGAAGCCGCCAAACCAACAGGCTTTTCGATAGGTGGATTATTTAGAAGGTTCCTCAAGTTTCTAGGGTTAGGAAAAGGGTGATATAATCGTAAAAACTCTACCCTTGGCAACAGGCAAAATAAGCCGGGGTAGAAAGGGTGACAGCTCTCCTGTTTTCTATTTTTAGTGGTGGTAATATGGCAACAATGAATCCTGCGCTTTACTGGCTTATTATTGGTGTGATGCTTTTTTTTCTGGAGATAGCATTGCCTGGCTTTGTTCTCTTCTTTTTTGGTTTAGGAGCCATAGTGACCGCTCTGGCTGCATGGTTGACACCGGTGAGTATCGCCTGGCAGTTAGGGCTTTTTATAGTGACCTCCCTTGTTTCTTTTCTTACACTTCGCAATTATATTCAGAGACGTTTTTTGACAGGCTCGCCAGTAATGGACGAAGAAATTGAAGAGGAAGAGGACGATGAGGATGTTGTTCTGGCAGTTCCAGGGGACAGGGGAGTTGTCTCTTCAGAAATAGATCCTCCCGGGGAGGGGAGGATTAAGTATTCTGGTACCTTCTGGCGTGCGACTGCTGATGAAAAGATTGAAGAGGGAGAAATTATCTCTGTTGTTCAACAAAAAGATCTTGTCATTCACGTAGAGAAGGTCTGATTTTGAAAAAATCCGATTTATTCTGATTGGGAGGGAAACATGGAACAGAACCTGATAGCCCTGATTGTAATTCTCTTATTTGTTGTTGTTATACTGATAAAAACCGCCGTGGTTGTGCCTCAACGCTCAGAGTTTGTGGTGGAAAGGCTTGGTAAGTATCGAACCACCCTTGGGGCGGGTTTTCATATACTTCTTCCCTTTATGGATAAGGTTGCCTACAAAAGAAGCCTTAAAGAGGAACCGACAGACATTGCGGCACAAACCTGTATTACTGCAGATAATGTTACCCTGGAGGTGGATGGTATTCTCTACCTACAGGTGATAAATTCGAAAATGTCCGCCTATGGCATTGATGACTACCAGTTTGCGGCATCGCAGCTGGCACAGACAAGTCTTCGTTCAGCGATCGGTAAGATCAGTCTTGATAACACCTTTGAAGCGAGGGAAACTCTTAACGGGCAAGTGGTTATGGCCCTTGATGAGGCTGCTGCGAACTGGGGTGTAAAAGTACTGCGTTATGAAATAAAAGATATCCAGCCACCTCGTACAGTCCTAGAGGCGATGGAAAAACAGATGAAGGCAGAACGGGAAAAACGTGCAGAAATTGCCAGGTCCGAAGGGGAAAAACAGGCTATTTTGAACCGCGCTGAAGGTGACAGAGGGGAGGCCATTTATCTTTCAGAAGGTGAGAAAATAAAGCGGATCAATGAAGCCGAAGGACGGGCAATGGAGATCCTTAAGGTTGCTGAGGCAACAGCAGAAGGAATACGCAAGGTTGCTGAAGCCATGGCGTCACCCGGCGGTACAGAGGCTGCAAACCTTGAGGTGGCCAAAAAATATATCAGTGAATTTGGTAAACTGGCCAAAGAAAACAATACCATGATTATTCCGAGCAACCTCAGTGATCTCAGTGGTATGGTTGCCACTGCTATGGCGACCTTTCAGCATGGAAAAAAAGGGGAAGAGGGTTCCGGCGGTGAGCCGGAGGTCCGTTTTAGGGGTTGAGTTACACGTCTAAGCGGAAGCAGGTATCTGGAAAGGGGCTGTCCCTTCCTCTGGTCCATCTGCTGATGTTCATCTCAGCAAGCCTGGTATCAACCTCGTTTATTGTTGGTGCTGCAATAACAGCCGAGCTTGATCCTGCAGTACTTACGCTTATTCGTTTTGGTTTTGCTGTGATACTCTTTGCCCCCTGGATCTACTTCAGGTACGGCTTGCACTGTTCTTTTTCTCTCCTGTGGCGCTGTTCTGTGATCAGCGGCTGTCTGGTTGTGTTTTTTTGCTGTATGTTTCTTTCTCTTCGTTACACCACTCCTCTTAATACAAGTGTAATTTTTGCCCTTGTTCCTTCAATTTCCTGCATCTATTCGCTGGTTATTATCGGTGAAAGACTGCTCAGAGAGCAGTTGATTGCTCTTGGCTGTGGATTGGTCGGGGTGCTGTGGGTTATATTTCAGGGGGATTTGTCGCGCCTGCTCGCTATGGACTGGAACTATGGCGATTTTATTTTTCTGGTTGGCAGTGTCTTTATGGGGCTGTACACTCCACTGCTGAAGCTTTTACATCGGCAGGAGTCCATGGCGGTAATGACATTCTGGGTTCTGGTTACCGGTACGGGTTGGCTTTTACTTTATGGAGGGAGCGAATTTCTTGCGACGGATTTTTCAAAGGTGCCCGGTTTTGTTTGGGGAGGGATCTGTTACCTTGCCGTTTTCACCACGATAATAACATTTTATCTGACCCAGTATTCTGTGACGTACCTTGGGCCCACCAGGGTAATGGCCTATTCATATCTGTATCCTGGCCTGGTTCTGGTGCTCGATCTTGTCCTTGGGAACGGGTTCCCTGAAGTAAAAGTATTGCCGGGTGTTTTCGTGGTACTCATTGCAATGTTTGTTCTTATGGGAGCAAAGGAGAAGAGATGAAAAGTGTTTCTTAAAAGTCATTAGAAGACAATAGGATATTCATCCTGCTATCAATCTTTTGCCCATGTCAGAATTGTCAAAATATGCTCGCAGGTAAGCAACTGGAGGAAGATGTCGATAACAGTCATATGGCTGTGCTTATTTAAGCTCTAATCTCAGATAAAGATCGCCTCTGCCAAGTGGACTGGGTCGTCCTTTGCCCTTTATACGAAGTTTCTGGCCGTTTTTACTACCCGGGGGAATTTGCACTTTCAAGGTCTGCTCACCCTGTTCTCCGTAGACGAGGATCTGGACAGTTTTGCCATGTTGTAGTTCTATTTTTGATAAAGGGGTGTGGTAGGTTATATCAATATCCTTGGGCCGAGGGTGTGGTACGTTATTTTTTGCCGAAGAGCTGGCTCTGCTATTATTGCCACCAAGAAGATTGCCAACTTTTTTGCCAATTGATTTTATTGCCGAGGATTTACCCGAAAGACTTTTTTTTGCTGCACCTTTGAGCAAGGGGCCGGCCATGGAACCAACCAGGAAGATTCCGCCTAAGAAAATCCCACCCTTGGCACCAAAGAAGCTTCTCTTTACAAATTGAGAACTATGGCGAAATCCTGAGCGTTGGAATTCTTTTAAAAGTCCGGTAAACATCTGCTGGAACCTGGGGTCTTTAAAGAGGTCTTTGAGGATATCTTCCTGGCTGTAGGAAAAACCACTGCCGGATTCTCCACCAGAATAGGAGGTGCCACTGGCCCTGCATGAATTATATTCACGCCTTTTAACCGGGTCTGTGAGTACTCCGTAGGCTTCTGCCACCTCCTTAAACCGTTCTTCGGCGGTGGGGTCGTCCGCATTTCTGTCGGGATGGAATCTCATCGCAAGTTTGCGATAATTACTCCTAATCTCTTCGTCTGTACAATTTTGGCTAACGCCCAGAATCTGGTAGTAATCTTTCATGGCTCAGTTATCTTCTAAGGTTGGAAATTTGATACAATAGTAAGACTGTTGGCGGGAAAAAACAAACATTTCTGTTAATCAAACCATTAACAACTGCCTTTATAGACGAAGATATGGGGAAAATGAAATGAAAAAAATAATTATTGTTATAGCTATAATAGTAGCTGTTGCCGGTTTCTTTCTCTTTGATCTCGATCAGGTTTTGACCCTTGAAAACATTAAGGTGCATCAGGCAGAGTTTTCCACAATGGTGGATAACTCACCTGTCATGGCAAGTGTTGTCTTTTTTATTCTTTATGTCGTGGTTACGGCCCTTTCTCTCCCCGGAGCTGCAATTATGACCCTGGCAGGTGGCGGTGTTTTTGGTCTGGTCTGGGGTTTTTTCCTGATTTCATTTGCCTCTACCATTGGAGCAACGCTTGCCTTTTTAGTCTCACGTTATCTTCTACGCGAAAGTGTACAGAACCGTTTTGGGGATAAGTTGGCAGCAATTAATAAAGGGGTAGAAGAGGAAGGACCTTTTTATCTATTTACTCTCAGGCTGGTGCCGATTTTTCCTTTTTTTCTTATCAACATTTTAATGGGACTGACTCCAATAAAGACCTTCACCTATTACTGGGTGAGCCAGGTCGGGATGATCGCTGGAACCCTGGTGTATGTGAACGCCGGAATCCAGCTTGCAAAAATCGAAGGGTTGGGTGGCATCTTGTCACCGGGGCTGCTCTTTTCCTTTGTACTTCTTGGGATTTTTCCACTGGTTGCCAAGAAGACCACCGAAGCAATCAAAAAACGTAAAGTTTACCTGAAGTGGCAAAAACCTGAAAAATTTGATCGGAATCTGGTCGTTATCGGGGCTGGAGCTGCGGGGCTTGTCAGCTCCTATATCGCGGCAGCAGTGAAAGCCAAAGTGACCCTGGTGGAGGCCCATAAGATGGGGGGCGATTGCCTCAACTACGGTTGTGTGCCGAGCAAGGCATTTATTAAGAGTGCCAAGCTTGCACATTACATGAAAAACGGTGAACACTACGGTCTCGAAAATGTAACGCCCCACTTCAGCTTTAAAAAGGTGATGAAGCGGGTGCATGATGTTATCGCAAAAGTTGAGCCCCATGACAGTGCGGAAAGGTACAGCGAGCTAGGAGTGGAGGTGCTGCAAGGATATGCGAAAGTCATAGATCCATGGACTGTTGAAGTGGTGCTGAACAGTGGTGAGGTGCAACAACTCACTACCCGCTCAATTATCATTGCTGCGGGTGCCAGTCCATTTGTTCCCCCCCTGCCGGGCATTGAAGAGTCTGGTTATCTGACCAGTGATACTCTTTGGCAGGCTCTTGCCGCTCAGGATGATGTGCCGGAAAGGCTGGTAATTCTTGGTGGAGGTCCTATCGGATGTGAACTGTCCCAGAGCTTTGCTCGTCTGGGTTCTAAGGTAATTCAGGTAGAGCGAGGGGATACTATTATGGGTCGTGAAGACAAGGATGTCTCGGCCCTTGCAAAAGCGTCTCTCGAAAAAGACGGGGTATTGGTTCTCACCTCCCACAGTGGTGTTCGATGTGTTCAAGACGATGTTGGCAAGGCAATTATCGTGGAGTATGAGGGAGAGGAAAAACGGATTGATTACGATACCTTGATCTGCGCGGTTGGGCGTAGCGCCCGCCTCTCGGGGTATGGCCTTGAGGCTCTTGGGATTAAGACGAATCGGACCGTTATCACCAATGACTATCTGGAGACGCTTTATCCTAATATTTTTGCCGCAGGCGATGTGGCAGGGCCCTATCAGTTCACTCATATGGCTGGACACCAGGCGTGGTATGCCTCTGTAAACGCTCTTTTTGGAGAGTGGAAAAAATTTAAAGCCGATTACTCTGTAGTACCTTGGACGACCTTTATTGATCCGGAAGTTGCGCGGGTTGGGTTGAATGAACAGGACGCACAGGCAGAGGGGATAGAATATGAGGTGACCAGGTTTGGCATAGATGATCTGGACAGGGCAATTGCCGATGGCGCAGCCGTTGGTTTTGTTAAAGTACTCACGGTCCCAGGGAAAGATAAGATACTCGGGGTGACCATCGTCGGTGAGCATGGCGGCGATTTACTGACGGAGTTTGTCTTAGCTATGAAGCATGGACTCGGCCTCAATAAAATTTTGGGTACAATTCACACCTATCCAACGCTTTCTGAGGCAAATAAATATGCTGCCGGGGAGTGGAAAAGAGCCCATGCCCCTGAAAAACTACTTGGCTGGATTGAAAAATACCACACCTGGAAAAGGGGGTAATCATGTTGCGACTACTGTTTCTCACCTGTTTTCTTACAATACGCTGAGGCGCTGGAGTTGTCAGAGGTAATGTTACTTCTTTGCGTGGGAGTGAGGTAGGGATTCATTTCCTCAGATATGACTGGCAACTTAACAGTATCCATACTTTGTAGATATATGGAAAGCTGGGCTGAAGTGATATGAATTATTGTTGATGAATGGTACATTACAGTTTCTTAATTAAAAGATGACGACTATTTTATAAAATTTGATCTGAAAGTATACAAAGGTGATGCCTATGCAGGAAAAAATTGCAAAGACCAGAACGTTCCGTAAATTTTTTGAAAAGGAACAGATCAGCACAGCGACCCTCCATGATCTTATAGATCTGGCTCGGCTTGGTGGTTCCGCCCGTAACGGACAACCGTGGCAGTACATGTTGGTCAACACGCCTGAACTCTGTGAAAAAGTGTTTCCTCACCTGGGTTGGGCCGGTTACCTTTCAGACTGGAAAGGGCCGGAACCGGGAGAAAGGCCGAGTGCCTATGTCCTCTGTTTTTTAAATAAAAAGTGGATGAAGGGACCAGAGACAGAAGCACAGTTTGATTTGGGCATTGCCACTCAGAACTTACTGCTCGGGGCCATGGAATTAAGGATTGGTGGCTGTCGTATAGGTGCTTTCAGTCCAAAACTTGCAGATCTTTTTCAGATGCCCGACCATCTACAGTTATCACTTGTGGTTGCTCTGGGCAGGCCACGGGAGACGGTTATCATTGAAGAATCCCAGGATGAGGATGATATCCGTTACTGGCGCGATGAGCATGGGGTTCACCATGTACCAAAGAGATCACTTGAGAATTGTATGGTAGATCTCAAAGAGCGAAAAGGGTGATCAAAGCCTCCGGAGAGGAGAAGGCTGGTGAGCCGCTGATTCGGACGTTTAGTTATCATTACAGGGACAAATTTGGCCAGGTCATAGGTAAAATCCCCGTGGATCTTGGCCTTATCTGCCCCAATCGGCAAAAAGGCGGCTGCATCTATTGCCGGCCGTCCAGTTTTACTCCTGCCTATCTGTCTCCTTCTGTAGATGTTCTGACACAGATTCAAAAGGGCAAGGCACACTTTTTAAAGGGACGTTTTCGTAAATATTTTGCATATTTTCAGCAGGAGACCTGTACCGCTGTTGCCACGGAAAAGCTTCTTAAAACCTTTGGTACTCTACTTACTGACGATGATTGTGTGGGACTGATAATTTCAACACGACCCGATTACATCTATCCTGGGCTGCTCCAGCCATTGGCGGAATTAATCGGGGCTGTTGGCAAGGATTGTCTCTTTGAACTAGGTGTACAGACGGTGCATGAGAAAAGCCTGAAATTGCTTAACAGAAACCACAGCTTTGAGGATTTCAGGGAGAGCGCATCATTAATAAAAAGCTTTGATTGTTTTGAGTTGGGGGCGCATCTCATTTTTGGAATCCCAGATGAGACAGAGGAAGAGATGCTACACTCTCTGAAAACAATATGTTCGCTGCAGGTGGATGCTCTTAAGCTTCATCACCTTCAAGTGATTCGGCATACAGCACTTGAAGAGATGTATGAAGATGATAAAGTTACCGTTTTCACGTTGGACCAATATTGCAACTTTCTATTGAAAGCTCTCCCACTTATCCCCGCAAGGGTCACCATACACAGGTTATGGGCAACATCCCACCCGAAGTTGCTGGTAGCTCCTAAGTGGAATGTGCTTGCAAGTCAGTTGAGTAAAATAATGGTGGGTAAAATGGAGGCAGCTGGTATATGGCAGGGAAAGGAAGTTTGAAGGATTTATAGTGTAATTGTAAGAACTGGAAATAAATTTTAATCACGTTATAGAATGTAAAATAATGAGCTATCCTGAACCCCTCCCCAACCCATTTCCCTTTGTTCCTAAATGTGTTTTCACTGATGTGGACGATACTCCTACTTATAACGGCAAGCTGCCTGTGGAGACATTGAGTGCTCTTGTAGAGTTGCAGACAGCAGGGGTTTCTGTTGTTCCGGTTACCGGGGGATGCAGCGGCTGGTGTGACTGTATGTTACGCACCTGGCCGATTCAAACGATCATTGGGGAAAATGGTGCCGTCTGGATGTGGCTTGATAATGAGGGAAAACTCAAGCGTCAGTTTTTACAGGGGGAGGAGCAGCGAAAAGCAAATATTCAGGATCTTGAGGCCATTTAAGACAGGGTCCTTTTGGAGGTCCCGGCTACAGGTATCTCTCTGGACACCGATTTTCGACTGACAGATATTGCTTTTGATATTGGTCAGCAGTTGAAGCTTGAGCAGGAGGATGTTGATAAAATATTGAATATTTCAAGGGGAATGGGCGCCAATGCCAAGGCGAGTACTATCCATGTAAATGTCTGGTTTGGGGGAATCAGCAAGGCTATAGGTGCGAGCGAGGTCTTGAATCATTTAGATATTGGCTCGGAAGATGCCATTTTTATAGGGGATTCTCCCAATGACGAATCGATGTTTGAGCAGTTTGAGGTCACAGTTGGGGTACATAATATCATAAAATTTCTCCCTACACTCGGTGCCTCGCCTGACTATATTACAGCGCAATCCGGGGGCTTTGGTTTTGTTGAACTGGCTCAGGCATTACTTGCTGAGTGCTAGCCTTGGCAATATTGATTGGAAAATGGTATATTTGTTAGACCAGCGATAAAGAAAAATCTTATAAATATTGAGCAAAGGAAAATCATGGAAGAACAATTTAAAGTACGGTACGCCGATCGGATGAATCAGTTACCGCCCTATCTGTTTGGTATGATCAATAAGATGAAAATGGAAAAAAGATGGAAGGGGGATGATGTTATTGATCTTGGGATGGGCAATCCCATGGACCCAACTCCCGGGCCTGTGACTGATAAGCTCTGTGAGGTGGCCTCTGATCCAAAAATACATCGCTATCCCGTTGCCGGTGGCATGAAGAATCTCAAGAGAGAAATTGCTCTCTACTATGAACGTAATTACAAGGTTGAGTTAACCGGTGAAGATGATGTTATTTGTACCATCGGCTCAAAAGAGGGGCTCTCCCATCTCTGTCTTGCCCTGCTTGGCCCAGGTGATACGGTACTTACCCATGCACCGGCTTTTCCCATTCATGTATATGCTGCGGTGATTGCGGGTGCCAATGTTCTGCGTATTCCCATTACAACTGAAGATATATTTCTAGAGCAGATCAATGGGATGTGTAAATCCTTATATCCCTGTCCCAAGCTGCTTATGCTCAATTTCCCACATAATCCCACGGGGGCACTTGCTTCAAAAGAGTTTTTTGCGGAAGTGGTAAAGCTTGCCAAGAAGTACAAATTTATGGTCATCAATGACTTTGCCTACTCCAAAATAACCTTTGACGGCTACGTAGCACCGAGTTTTCTGGAAGTTCCTGGAGCTATGGACGTCGGTGTTGAGTTTGGTTCTTTTTCTAAATCCTACAACATGGCTGGCTGGCGCCTTGGTTATTGTGTCGGAAACGTTGATATGATTGGAGGGCTGTCCAAAATTAAGGGATATTACGATTATGGTATCTTTTCTGCGATTCAGGTAGCAGGAATTGTGGCCATGCGTGATTGCGATGCCCAGATTTCCGAGCAGGTTGAGGTGTATCAGAAGAGGCGGGATTTCTTTTGTGATGGACTTACTAAAATGGGCTGGGAGGTTGACGTACCAAAGGCGGGGATGTTTCTCTGGGTAAAGATTCCTGAACCGTATTGTCAGATGGGGTCAATTAAGTTTTCCATCGAGATGATGCACAGGGCCAATGTCGCTCTTGCTCCGGGGGCTGGTTTTGGAGAAGAAGGGGAAGGCTACCTGCGCCTGGCACTTGTTGAAAATGAAAATCGTGTAGCCCAGGCCCTTAAACAGATGCGACGCGCCCTCAAGGAAATAGACGGCGAAATTGAGGCCGGCACCTTCGAGCTTGCTCCATGATAATTATTCTGTATTAAGGGATGGTTAAATCGTAATTATTCAGTCAACAGCAAAAAATATTATCTAAGCAGGGATCTGTAACTGTTTAGCAGTGCACCAGAAGGACACAAGCAGGGTGGGTAAGCTATGCACCTGTATGCTGGACAGCCTGATCGTGACCATATGGGGTGCTGCTGAATAGTTACGTTAAATCGTAATTATCTTTCTAATAACACAAGGAAAATGGTGTTCTGTCATTTTCCTTGTAATGGAGCGTAAAAATCTTACTGATCTGCTTACGTTGTTGAAATATCGGGATATAACTGCGAATCCTGTTCAATGTCTTCCTTTTGAAATTTGACCTCCAGTCAGCGTCCAAGCTTGCCCCTTGACTTGATAACCTAACCCGAATAGATCGGAACTTTCTAAAATGCTTGGATAAGTACCTTCATGAAATTATTTTCTACCACAAAAACGCAGAAAATAATTTCTAAGGTACTAAAAACAGATATGCTAAATAACCTAACAATGAAGGATTTGGGGTTGGGCCACGTTAACTCTCTGTAAATTCGTGATTAACATGCCAGTAAAAGGTGTTTTGACCTCCTGTATTGTCATTATTGCTATCAGAATTGGCATTATAGGTATTAACTTCTTCCCGCAGTTGAAATCCTCCATCACTTTCGAGTATCTTCAGCCCTTTGGCACGTAGCCCCAGATTTTCTTTGATTGTTTCAATAAATTTTCTGCTCACCACTGCTATGCTTTCAGTCCAGTCAGCTTGTCGGGGGTTATTACCTTTAACCAGTGATTCGGTTACTCATTCCATGTGAACTTTTCGAAATGCATCGTAGCTTTCAAACCCTGTCAATCGCGCAAGCTTTTGATGAGCAATAAGCACATTTTTTCTACGAGGTTTCTGAATCTCATTATAACCACCGAAAGGCCATTCCGATGGGTGAGATACCACATCGGTCCGCACCATATTCAAGTCAATGTATACAAGACATTCGAGCAGATGTTGCTCAGATTCAACTGCTGTTGCGTGATAACGATCTTCCCAGAAGGCACCTTTCCTACTTTTGCTCAAATTATATTCTTGGCCGGTTCTTCCGGCCACTAACTTAATCGATTGAGGTATGACGTCTTTCCCGCGCTCGTCAAGTACTAGTAAATGCACATGATTTGATGTTACGGTATAATTTAAGATGCTAAGCCATAACGTTTTTTTGCTTGATAAAGCCATTGAACCCATTTCCGGCGGTTATTACCAGTTTAAGTAAAAAGTCTCTTATGTGACATCTATGGATGAGATGCCATATTTGCCCAGGAAGGTAATGTCTCTTGCTCTGCCATATGAACTGTTATCCTTTGTTCATTTTTCAATATTTACGATTTTGACCTTAAAAATGCAATTATAGACTAGAAAATGGATGTAAATCAATCCTACTTTCACGCCATTTTAGTAAGATAGCGTGGTCCGACCCCGTACTGATTGTACTGATGATTGT
>JAAELB010000901.1 GCA_024227155.1 Desulfobulbaceae bacterium | reverse complement strand
TCAACCATTAAATGATACCCAGGAGGGGCTATATAGGCACACCCTTCTACTATCACATCTTTATCATCTGCCTGTTTGACCTGTAAGGTTGTATATTGGGCAAGATAGCTTGCAAGAAAATCATCCGCATAGGAGGCCTCGTGCTGAACAATTATCAGGGGAAGAGAAAAATCATCCGCCAGAGTCTGGAACAAGTTCTTTAACGTATTCATCCCTCCTGCTGACACCCCAATAACAACAGCCTTATACTTTATCACAAAAATCCCTCATTCTCCCTTAAGACAGTTCGTACACCGTCCATCTACAGGACAGTTCTGCGTCTGAGTCAGCATTTTTCTATATATTTTTTCCTTCTGAACAACATCTTCAAAATTTTTCTCACACTCCATAAAGCGAATACTCTCTTTTGATCCCAAACATAAATACCCTCCACTAACAAGGTTATTGCAAAAGAGTTTACATACCCGGTTTTGCAAATCACGATTAAAATAAATGAGAAC
>JAAELB010000900.1 GCA_024227155.1 Desulfobulbaceae bacterium | reverse complement strand
TCACCCACTTGAATCAGGAGGTGGATATGGTTGGTCATGAGACAAAAAGCATGAAGCCGGTAATTATATCTTTCTGCGCATTGCTGAAGAAGCAATAATAGATGTACCCTATCTCCCTTGGCATAAAAAACATCCTGTCCTCCATTACCACGAAGGATAACATGATAAAAACCACTAGGGATATGAATTCGAGGTTTACGAGCCATTATTACTCATAACGAAAATAACGCAATAGCGCAAGCCTGACCCCAAAATATATATCATGGAGCAGAGACTCCCCTTTCAACAGAAAGATAAGGTAAGGCTCATAACTAGAAGTAGGGATGTGTGAAAGGATCGCGGCATGGTATTTAAGGAGAAGGTGGATGTATTACTCAACGAAAACATAAGGTTGCACGTCGTCCAGACCAAATTACTTGAAAGCGAGGTAAAAAAAAGCTAGATTACGGAAAAGGTGGGATACAATGTCGGATTCGTATGGATGCTAGAAATTACTTTACTCCCCCTATCGGGTAATTCGTTACATCAATAAACGGAGTACTTTCATTTTATGCTAAGAAACACATATCAATTATTGCTATCAACAGGGCTGGCTTTATTATTGATAGTTCTATTAGATTGCCGTTTGGCTCAGGCTCAGCCACAAAACATTTCGACTGACGAGCTACAGACCATGATAGCCTCTGGGCGGAACTTCACTCTGGTAAATGTTCTCCCCAAAATTATATATGACAGCATGCATCTACCGGGATCAATTAATTATCCCATAGGTCAGCTTGAGAAAAAGGCAGATCTACCTTTTCCAAAAGATACTCCAATCGTGTTTTACTGTATGGGATATTTATGAGTGTATAGCCCCAAAGCGGCCAGTCTGGCCATTGAGATGGGCTATAATGATGTCCAAATCTATAGACCTGGTATCATCGGTTGGGCAAAATCCGGACTGCAGCTTGAGCACAATGTCCTATACTCTGAAGAGGGGGTGCCATTAATAAGTTCGAAGGTCCTTGCAACTTCTCCTAAATCATATGAGATAATAGATATACGGCCTAAGGCTCATTTTAAAAAAGGACATATCGCTGGTGCGAAAAATGTAGATCTGGAAGACCTGCACGAACATTATGCGGAGCTTCTGGGATTGGATAGTGTGGTACTCGTTGACCACAAAGGAAAACTGACCTTGACGGCTGGGAGATATCTCATCTCCAAGGGAATAAAGACAATTTATCGTCTTGACGGTGGTTTTAATGCCTGGGTGAAGGAGGGGTTTCAGGTTCTCCAGGTGGAGACAGACTAGATGAAAAATTTTCCAATCCGGACACGCCTGTTGTTTGCTTTAGGTGCGATGTTGTGTCTTTTAATCCTTGTAACCGCAGCGAATGTTCTGCATATTTTTCATATCAATAAGAAAGTAGGGGTTGTCAGTGAAACGGCTTTTCCTGCAGCTGCATCTTCCCTGAATGTCAAACTGGCCACCCATGAGGTGATGGAACTGATTAACGCATCAGCCATTGCCTCGCGCAAAGATATTCTCCAGGATTTACCTCAATTGGAGGAAACTCTATTCACGCAACTGTTAACGATTAAAAGCCTGGAGATCAACAGCTCAGAGACTTCTGACCAACATGAAAAATTATTGTCACACTATATCACTGCAAAAAAAGCTGGTTTGGCCTGGATAGATACCACTCTTCATGAAAACTGGGAGCTGGAGCCCATTGCTGGAAGAAAATTCGAGCAATCACGTAAAAATTTGGAAGATCTTATAGTTGTTCTAGAGTCAAAAGGGACCAATGCATTTGTTCAGTCAATGTCAGACATCTTGTTGACAACAAAAAAAGCCAATCTGCAGACAATTCTTTTTTGCAGTATTGGGGTCATTCTTTTTGTTGTTTTTTCAATCGTTATCTCTGCTTCGATTTCCAATCCTATTTCAAGCCTGCTCAGGGTTGTTCAGGACCTTCGAAAAGATAAAGATGATTATTCACAGCGTGTGGAAATACACTCCCAGGATGAAATAGGTCATCTCGCTCAAGAGTTTAACAAGATGTTAAATGAACAGGAAAGTAGTCGGTATGCCTTAAAAAAATACGCCGGTAAGCTTGAATCACAGGTTGAGAAGCGCACCTTTCAGTTACAGCAGGAAAAAAAGGCCCATCAAGAGAGTGAAGAGTATCTCAAGACCATATTTAACTCAACAAGTGCGGGCATTCTCATTATTGATCCGGAATCACATGAAGTCCTGGATGCCAATCCATTTGCCCTAAAACTGATCGACGACTCTTTGCAGGAGGTAATTGGGAGGCAGTGTCATACGTTCATTTGCCCAACAGAGTTCAGCAGTGGCGCTATCACTGACATTGGTCTTGAGATAGGTAACTCGGAAAGTATCCTCATGGATAAGAATGGCCGTTCCCTCAACATTCTTAAAACGGTGGTTGAGCTCTACCGGGACAATAAAAAGTATTTGCTGGTGAGCTTTATTGATATTTCGCAACTTAAAGGCACACAGACGGAATTACAGACAGCACTTGACTCTCTGGAGGAGAGGGTTGTACAGCGGACTAAGGAGTTGGCAGAGATAAACACTCAGCTTAAAAGTGAAATCGATGAGCGCAAGGCAGCGGAAATTGAGAACAAACGTCTTCAGGAGCAGCTTAAGACCTCTGAAAAGATGGAAGCAATCGGCAGACTTGCCGGGAGTGTTGCCCATGACCTAAACAATGTTCTTTCTGGGGTAGTAAGTTATCCAGAACTCTTGCTGATGAACCTTTCAGCCGATAGCCCATTACGTGCAAAAATTGAAATTATTAAAAATTCAGGTGAAAAAGCTGCAGCCATCGTCCAGGATCTTCTTACTTTGGCTCGTCGTAACGTCATGCAGCCGAAAGTCCTGGAGCTGAACACCATCATTGAAAAGTACCTTGCAAGCCCTGAGCATGAAAAATTGGGATCATTTCACCAGCATGTCGAGGTCGCTCTTCAGCTTGATCCCTCATTGTTGCGGATAAAAGGTTCTTCCGTACATATTTCAAAGACCATTATGAATTTGGTTTCCAACGGAATGGAGGCCATGCTGAGTGGAGGAACCCTGCACATTACCACTAAAAATGTCTATTTGGATAAACCACTGAAGGGTTATGATGAGATATGCAAGGGTGACTATGTAGTTCTCGAAATAAAGGATGAGGGTATTGGTATTTCTGAGGATGACAAGGCCAAAATTTTTGAACCCTTTTATACCAAAAAAAGCATGGGAAGAAGTGGTACAGGCCTTGGTATGTCTGTAGTCTGGAGTACCGTCAAGGATCATGACAGTTATATAGATCTGGAAAGTAGTGAAGGAATGGGTTCGGTGTTCAGAATATTTTTTCCAGTAACCCGTGAGGAATTGTACATTGAGCTGGAATCTTTCACAATTGATCATATAAAGGGAAACGGTGAACAGATACTAATCATTGATGATCATGAAAACCAGCGCGATATAGCCTCGGCTTATCTCCAAAAACTGAATTACCGGACAATGAGCGTGGATGGAGGAGACGCCGCGATTGATTATATAAAGGATCATGAGGTTGAAATGGTGATTCTGGATATGATAATGGATCCTGGAATTGATGGTTTGGAAACCTACCGACGCTTAATAACAATTCAACCAGGATTAAAGGCAGTTATTGCAAGCGGTTTTTCCGAAACGAGTAGGGTGAAAAAAGCCCAGCAACTGGGCGCTGGAGAATACATCAGAAAACCATATACTTTGGAAAAAATAGGCAGTGCAATTAAAAAGACATTTCTGCAAAATGCTGGGTGAAAACTTATTTCCTATTCTTTTGAATGGAAAGCGACTCCTCGAC
>JAAELB010000899.1 GCA_024227155.1 Desulfobulbaceae bacterium | reverse complement strand
TATGGAATCCCGGGCGCGGCGCAAGTTGGAAACAGAGGTCGTAGTAGACGGTAACGATTGGTGTAAACTGAAAACGGGGCCTCACGGTTCCCTCGGAGAGGTGTTTTTTCTCTTGACACGCCCTTTAATGGGCGACCCCAGCCCCGGTAGCATATCAAACGCTTAGCACGGCCCGACCCCAGCCCCCCAACCTTGTTTTGCTTGTTTAAGGGTTATTCAGAATATTTTGGAAATCAATTTGGTTCCCAACTAAGTCCTCAAAACTATCTGCTGCTATTAATTTTGATATATTTTTAGCATTAAATTTGTCACTAGTCTCAAGAAAATAAATGTATTCCTTTTCCATGTCATTTAGGTTTATAAAATAAAAATGCTTCATAGAAAGATGCCCAATAATAAAATAACTTTTATCCCATCCTTTGTTCTGAAAACCTCTATTTCTTATTGTATTGTTTAAGTCAATTATCTTGGTTGCATCGTTTAATATGACGTTACATGCGATGCGAAATTTCTTTTCGTTTTCAAAAGGATGGTTTAAAACCAGCTTCTTATAAGTGCTGGGCAATTCAATATCTAGCTCATTTTCAATTTTGGCAATATCATTAGGCTTCATAGGGCCCTCTAATCTTTTATAATTTTGCGTCCATATTTCTTTCGCAACAGATCACGTTTGGCTTCTATTTGTCTTTTAGTTGGAACCTCATCTATCGCCTCAAATCCTCTTTTGAATTCTCCCCACTCTTTTGTTATCCCTTTCGGGGGTCGGGGTCGCACCGAGACAACTATTTGTAAATTCAAAAGATAGGCTAAATTCAGGCCTTGTTTTCGGCCTTAGGTTGCACTTTTGGGCACCTAAATGGGTACTTTAAGAAAGTGGGTGTTCATTCTGATTTGAAACCTCCCACTTCAATGTATTGGTATACCTCCACGGATGCTTCTGATTGCCATATAGTGATTGGGCCTCTTTCAATTCATGATCCGCTCCACCTGTTTTTACTACCTGCCGGCCTCGCACAAAAACGCCTAATGATTGCTTCATGTTTTCTACAAAATCCTGACTGCCCGTAGCTATACTCTGAGTCCAGCGACTCTCCCTGCCTGACAGTTTATCGCCTACAGAAGCATCGATCCATTTTCTATATGTTTTGGACAATTCTTCGTAGCTCTCGAAATTAAGCAGGTGCATCAAACGCTGATAATCGATAAGTCGGTATCTGTTTTTTGGACGTAAAAGTTCATGGTAGCCCGTCCAGGGCCATTCGGACGGATGGGAAACCACTCCGGCACGCACCATGTTCAAATCGATATAGATCATGCATTGGATCAGATGCTGCTCCTTTTCAACGGCAGTAGCATGATATCTGTCTTCCCAGAAGGCACCATTTCTGTGCTTTCGACGATTGTAGTCCTGGCCGGTACGTCCGGCGATTAGCTGCATGGACCTGGGAATAACATCTTTTACAGAATCGTCAATTACAAGCAGGTGAATGTGATTTGAAGTGACTGTATAATTGAGGATAATCAATCCGAACCGCTTCTTGGCCTCGAACAACAAATCAAGCCAATGCTCACGATCTTTTCTGAATTTCAGCAGGAATTCTCTTTTGTGGCAACGATGGGTTAAATGGTAGATGTGTCCGGGAATGTAATAACGGTGCGCTCGCGCCATAGATTGGATTGCCTTAAAAGGGGTTTTTCGATGCCAAAAAGTGATGCCTAAGCAACTTTTGAGCCCTCTTTTACTACACTTTCCCCGTAATGTCTATTGGTTAGCTCGGTGCGACCCCGAAGGCACAGCAGATGTGTTTTTGCACAGTACAAGCAGATGAGTTTTTGCACAGTACACGCCAAACTATTTTCCGTGATTTCTACTTACCAGTTGAATAACTAGTAACACTATACCTACGGTAGCTATGAAGCCTCCAAAAAACATGGCTTCCTTTTCACTTGCTAAATTTCCACTCCTGAAATGCCACACTCTTCCAGAAAAAGAATATGCACCGAGAATAATCAATAAAAAAGAAGTGATAATACCTCCAAAATATTTTGCTTTCTTCATCTCACTTGCCTACTTCAAAAAGTATCTTTTTGTTCTTGGTTTTTAGTGCTCCATTTCAATACTAGCAAGATTTATAAAGATATCAGCTGCTGCTAAACCAGCCTGCGTTTTTATGCCGCCAGCTTTAACAGTTAAACTTGCTATATCCAGTAGCTCTGATGCAGCTGCAACTGTGTAAGCACCACACACCTTGACTGAGATTACGTTGTTCGCTGTACTAACTAAAAATATTGTAGCTCCAGCGGGTAACCCTGCACCTGAAGCAGATAAATACAACCCAGCTAAATCCAGGCAACTACTAACTCCAGCAGAACCATACCTACAGTAGGTGTTGGTTACATCTTTTTGAAACAACTCCCACAAGGATTGAAAAAATAGATCTAACTGGCGTCCTGGGTCATATCCAGGTATTGCTGGTCCCAAAGAACTTAAACCAAACGGATCAACAACATTACTTGGATTATTTTGGGCATAGGCGTAGAAATTAATCCCACCTTTAAATTCAATGGGATCAGGTCTAATATATCTACTGATAATCGGGTCGTAATTTCTGTGCCAATTAAAATAAAGACCGGTTTCGCTATCGAAATATTGGCCCGGAAATCGCAAGTTATTTATAGCCGTTTCAACTTCAATAGCCGCCCTCCCAAAACTCTTATACTTAGCACTCCAAACCACCGCCCCACTCACACTCGTCATCTTCTGCGGCGTACCCAGATGGTCATTGTGGTAGAAGTAATACGCACTGCCAACCTTCATGAACAACGGATCAGTGGTCCAGGTCGATCCGGGCTTGTAACCGTAGGTCTTGATCTCAACTCCACTATCATCATACTCACCCACCAACCCTTCATCGGCATAATGAAAATAGGTCCTGACACCGCTGACTTCTTTCCACAACCGACGCCCAAACGGATCGTAATAATAACTTGCTGTCAAAGAAC
>JAAELB010000898.1 GCA_024227155.1 Desulfobulbaceae bacterium | reverse complement strand
TTGGTTTTTCTGAACGAACAGTCAGCAATGCGCAAACCATGCAAATTAAGCGCCAAAACATTTTCTGACTTGATCTGCTATTATTTATTTTGGTATTATAAACATATACATCCATGGTGACATCATAAAAATACTGGAACCCTCTTCGCAGGCAGATGAGACTTTCCGGATTGGCGGTTGCCATCCTGTTTTTTCCGCATAGGCGAACCGGACTCTTCCTGTTAGTGTTTGCGATGTTTTCCATGCAGGATTTAGGTCCGATTTTTATTGGCAATTCCCGGAACAAAAAATCTGTCCCACGGGAACTTTCAAACAAATTAATATAGCTTCCATTTTATGTATGGTATTATCATTTTTTTCGTAACTATTAAGGTAGGGCTATGAATTATCCTCAACACTGAATTGTAACTGTTCAGTTATCTTTTTTCTTGAAAAAAGTAATAAATACGTTACCGGGAGTTGATAGATGACGTACTCGGTTCTTTAAACCAATCCATAAGAAACAATTATAGGCCAAATGCAAAGCTCGCACGATGAGTTGACATCCGTTACCACTCCAAACTTTTCATCCTTAGAGCATCGTACAGGGAAGGTGCTCGTTATCGGCTCCGAGCACCGTATGATGTTGCCCATTATTCGCTCACTTGGCCGAAAAGACCTGCAGGTTCACGTTGCCTGGTGCCCCCCTGGAAATATAACCTTAAGGTCACGATACATCCATAAAACCCATCCGATACCAGCCTTTGCTGACGGGGATGATGCTTGGCTCCTGGCGCTCCAAAAATTACTGAAAAGCCAAACGTTTGACCTGGTGATCCCGGCAACCGAGGAAGCTGTGTTCCCAATGCACCAAACGCGGGAAGTCTGGGAAAAATACCCTTCCGTCTGGCTGTTGAACGATAAAGCATTCAAGTTTGCGTTTAACAAGGTAAAAATTTACGATTTAGCGACATCCCT
>JAAELB010000897.1 GCA_024227155.1 Desulfobulbaceae bacterium | reverse complement strand
TGCACTCTTCCTCCATGTAAGAGGTTCTTTGTATAACCTGGCTCAAAAGGGACTGTTCCTTTCGTGGATGGGAGGTTGGAGGAAGGGAGTAATATTCCCAGTTTTCTTCGCTGTGGGCATTTGTAATTTGATGTTTACAGGTCTTGCCGGTGAAGAAAAAATAGAAATGTATCTATGTTCTGCTCTTGTGCTTTGGTTGTTACATCTTAGTTTGCATTGTTATATAGCAAGTCGATTGTTGAAAAAAACAACTGGTAAGAATTCACTGCTTGGTTTGGCTGTAAGTATTGTGTCTCTGGTTCTTTCCGGTTCCCTTGTGGTTACATCTGGGTATTTTGGGGAAATAGTAAAAAGTATATTTCTGCTTCTGTTTATAGTGTTTGTTCTTGTTTATATATGGGCAGGACTGGAGGATAAGAAAACGTGTTTATTCACATAATTGTGGAGGAAATAATATGAAGAAGTTACTCTGTGTGCTTGTTATCACCATTTTTATGGGAGTATCCTTGGCTGTGGCTGGAGACGTGAAGCTGATGATGAAGGATGAACTGAAATCTCTACTGGGGTCTGAAGACTTGGTGGTTCTTGATGTAAGGACTGGAAGAGATTGGAGTTCAAGTGAATATAAAATACAAAGTGCGATTAGGGCTCCCTATGCTGAATTTCGTACATGGTCATCGAACTTTGACAAGGATAAGACCATTGTCCTCTACTGTGCCTGA
>JAAELB010000896.1 GCA_024227155.1 Desulfobulbaceae bacterium | reverse complement strand
CGACTCTGATATTGTCATCGTCAATAAACCGGGAGGCTTGCTTGCTGTACCCGGAAGAGGGCCCAATAAGCAGGACTGCGTCTCAACGAGGCTACAAAAAATATTTCCGCAGATGATTGCACAACCTTCAGTCCATCGCTTAGATATGTTCACCTCCGGCCTTATGGTTTATGCGATTAAAAAAGATGTACATCGCCATTTATCCATGCAGTTTGAAGCACGGAAGGTTGAAAAAAAATATGAGGCTCTTGTTGAAGGGCTGATCACGCAAACTCGGGGGGAGATTCAGCTGCCATTTAGGCTGGATCCGGAGAATCGGCCTATACAGATATACGACCCAGACAAAGGCAAACTTGGGATTACTCTCTGGGCTAAGATATCTGAAGAAACCAACTCCACGAGAATAGAGTTTACCCCGCTTACCGGTCGCACCCATCAACTAAGGGTGCATGCGGCGCACGCCAGAGGGCTTGGTCGACCTATTATTGGTGATAGCCTCTACGGCTCAGGTAAAGATGGTGAGCAGATGATGCTCCACGCCACCTTGCTACGCTTTACACATCCTACAAGCGGTGAGACTATGCAGTTTTTTTCGCAACCACCTTTTTAGTGCCTTACTCCAGAAAGCCAGCCATAAATAGCAAGAAATCTGGAGTAATTTCCAAGGCACTTATCCAGCGATACTAAAAATGTTTACGACTAGTCGGGTTAGAGCCTTACTTCTGAGCTTCCGTCACCTTCAAATAACAGGTGCGAGGAACCAGAGATCTCCCTTAATCCAGCTGTCCTTTTCCTTCCGCAGGGTCGCTGACTCTCTGTATTGGATTTTCCATCCCGAGTGACCACAAAGCTCTTCCACATATTTAATGCTATGGGCGAACCGTCCAGTTTCCTGAAGTATAAAACCCTCTCCACCATAGTGTTCAGTGGAAAAACAAAAGAGAGCATCAACAGCTGCATGCTGTTTAATTACACAGAAAGTCTCCTCCAGATCCCCAAGATAAGCAAAGACATCCGCCGCAAGAAAAAAATCATACATCTCCTTTGAACCTTCAACAAACTGGAGCATATTTCCGGCAACAAGTGTTTGGTAGATCTTTTTCTGCCTGGCAATCTCAACCATTTTAGGTGACAAATCAACACCATCAAGAGAAGTAACTATTGTGCTAAAGGGCTCTCCACTAAGCCCTGTACCGCACCCCAGGTCCAACCCTCTGGTAAAATTATTTTTCCATAAATCAAGGCCATCAACAATCGCTTTAATCTTTGCAGGAACATGGTATTCCAGTTCGTCCACCAGGCTCTCTTCATAGCGCTCAGAATAATTTTCAAAAACTTCAACCACGTATGACTCAGGAGATGAGGTAACAGGTTCCCCGGTCAAGGCGGCCAGCATATGAGCTGCCGCCTGATGGTCCGGATTAATTTCGACAACCTTTCTAAAGTGGCAAACAGCTTTATCAATATTCCCTTCCAGCTGGTACATATAAGCAATATTATTATGCGCAGCTCCATGGTCAGGATCTATATTTAGTACCTGCTGGTAGACAGTAATTGCAGACTGGTTTTCTTTGACATCTTTAAAACAACCGCCCAAATTGTAGAGGGCATCAGCACTGTCTGGCTGTTGTGCCAACACCTTTTTGTAACCGTCAATGGCTCCAGCAATATCACCACATTTTCTTCGACTGAGAGCAAGGTTAAACAAGAGATCCACATCTAGAGGAGCCAGCTCAACACCTTTTGCAAAGGTAGCCGTCGCCTCTTGAAAATTTCCCATCTCAAAATAGACCAGACCTAAATTATAGTGTAGAACAGGGGCATCGGAAAACCATGACAGAAGTTCAACATAGCCTCGTCTTGCCAAATCAAACTCACCTTTTTGTTGATTTTCACAGGCGATCACAAAAATTTCATTCAGTTCTTCTGTGGAAAGTTGCTTTTTCTCATTCATAGCAAAACATTGTAGTTAAAAAATTAATTTTGATGTCATAGGGTTGCACAGCAATATGCTTGTCTTATTTTAGAACCCCGATTTGAAGCAATTTTACTTGCATCTTGCAAGCATAAAATGATAATGTTGACTAATTTTTTCTTTACGATAAAATATGATCCATCTTACCAACATCACCCTTCAGCATGGTTCCCGTGTTCTCTTCCAAAACGCTAGTTTGCAGATACTACCAAACTCAAGAACCGGTCTAGTAGGCGCAAACGGAACAGGAAAGACAACCATATTCAGATTGATCACCGGGGAGGAAAGCCCTGACAAAGGTGATATTTCCTGCTCAAACAAGACTGTGATCGGCTATTTCTCCCAGGACGTTGGCGAAATGGCTGGTAGATCTGTCCTTACAGAGGTGATGTCAGCGGCTGGCAATATTGTTGAACTGGGCAAGAATATTTCAGCAATGGAACAGCAAATGGCAGAGCCGATGGAAGATGACGCCATGGCAACCCTGCTTGAAAAATATGGAGAATGCGTTGAGCTCTTTGAACAGCGTGGGGGCTATGATCTCGAACCACGGGCCCAGGCAATCCTCACTGGTCTTGGTATTGGACCAGAAGATTTTGATACCCCTGTGGAGACCTTCAGCGGCGGCTGGAAGATGCGCATCGCCCTTGCTAAGATACTCACTATCAACCCCGATGTACTACTGCTTGATGAACCAACAAACCATCTTGATATAGAATCGATTCTCTGGCTCGAGGAATGGTTGCGCAGTGAGTTTAAAGGGGCCCTGTTAATGACCTGTCATGATCGTGATTTCATGAATAAAATCGTTTCCAGGGTGATAGAGGTGGCCAATGGAGCCACCACCACATATAGCGGCAATTATGATTTTTACACAGTAGAGCGTGAAGTTAGGCGCAAGCAACTTCACGCAAGCTATCGCAGGCAACAGGAGATGCTTGCCAAGGAGGAAGAATTCATCGCCAAATTTGCCTCCCGCGTTTCCCATGCCGCCCAGGTACAGTCCCGCATAAAAAAACTAGACAAGATCGAACGTATTGTCCTGCCCCCCGAACAAAAGAGTATCAAATTCGAATTCCCCATTCCGCCCAGAAGTGGAGAAGATGTACTGCACTTAAACACATTGGCAAAATCCTGGACCGGTCATGACGGCCGCAACATCCCCGTTTTTTCAGGCCTCAACGGCACAATTCGCAGACTTGAAAAAATAGCGGTCGTTGGTGTCAATGGAGCAGGCAAATCGACCCTTTTAAAAGTAATTACCGGAGATACAGAGCCAACGAGTGGTGAAGTTAAAATTGGTGCCTCCGTCAGCACCGGTTATTTCAGTCAGCATTCCATGGATATTCTCTCCCCGGAGCAGACTGTCTTCCAGGCTGTGCAGGAGGTGATGCCCACGGAAAATATTGGGGTGATCCGTAACCTATGTGCCGCTTTTCTCTTTCAGGGAGACGATGTGGATAAGCGTATTGCCAATCTCTCCGGGGGTGAAAAAAGCAGAGTCGTCCTGGCCCGGCTTCTTGGTCGTCCGCTCAATTTCCTGGTGCTTGATGAACCCACCAACCATCTTGATATTTTATCCAGAAATGTACTTCTTAAAGCCCTGCAAAAGTTTGAGGGGACAGTTATCCTGGTGAGCCATGACCGCTTCTTTCTTCGCTCCCTGATAAACCGGGTCTTTGAAATCGATCATGGTGAAATGCGCATATATGAAGGGAACTACGAATACTACCAGAGAGAAGTCAACAAGTAGAAGTTCTTAACAATCTTTATTGTACCTGTTGACACAGGTACAATTTTCAAGGGTTTTTAAAACAACCGTCGGAATACATATCAAAGAACGGGGCAACGTCCTATTTATTAAGTTTAAACTTTTGTGGAGAAACGACCTCTCCTTTACCAGGCTTGAGCAGCAAGTTTCTCCTCTCATCCTTATCAAGATCAGGATCCACTCTATACTCCTCTATAAGAGACACCGACTGAAAAGGCAACATCAGCTGACGCACAGTGCCAAAATTTTTTCTTATTTCATCATCTGCCGGATTTATCAAGACACTGCTTTTCTCAGGTAAGACCAGATCTTTTATCGCCACAAAATAAGGATGCGTCATATCAAGGCTCTCTGCCTTAAGGATGTATTCTTTTTCTTTCCAGCTAAAATGAACTCGAAAAACACTCATATTCATACAATCCTGCGTAATATTTCATAAAATGGCTGTTATCAATTTCAACCCCAGATAAACGTACAGCTGCTGAAAGGGTTATACAAAAACTAGGAGCTTGTCTGAGAATGCCCTTCCCCACAACTCTTCGTTATTTACAAAAAACAATGCTCGCAATATCAACTATATGGCTGTGCTTGTTTTTTATAAATGCCTCGATTTGAGAAAAATGTCTATTCTCGGACAAGCTCCTACTATTCCGTTTACTATCCAACACCCCTTAAAGCAAGCCTTGTCTCTATAACAGTTTATACCATAAAATGCGCCTGTGGGATTGCTTTGACATCGTCTTTTTTAAGAGATATCTCTACTCATCCCCCCCTCAACTGCCAAGTTTAATCAACAACTCGATTGCAACGATGTTTTCATAGAACTCATCTGGTATAGTGTGCTTCATGAAAACATCGTTGCAATACAAAGACATAATTGACCTGGAATATTTCTTTAATCAGGACAGGGATCTTGGTCCTGAGGAGCTACACAAGAGAGACAGGCAAATCTCTTTGCAATTTGAACAGGATTGCAAAGAAAGCGAACCAACCCCAATAGCACAGGTAAAAGACTGGTTACAACAAAGGAGATCAACACAATTTTCAACTCCTCAACAAAAGAGCCCCGGTGGAATTTTTTATGATGCCTTCAGGGCAGGATCTATTGTCGTTGCACTAAAAGGGCTACTTGTTGGTATTATAGCTGGTCTGGCTTTTTTCACCTATAGCGGAACAACCCCAGTTAATGTTTTTCAGTTTCTGCTGCTCTTTGTTGGTTCGCAGTTTCTCTTTATCCTGGTCCTTCTTTTTTGCTTTCTTGTTAAAGTTCTGCGTCCAGAGATCAGACTCCCTTCACCTTATTCTTTTTTTTATCTTGCTCTTATTAAGAAGCTGGCAACCCTTGTCCACAAGCAGTGGTTCCATGGATTATCTGCTGAAAAACGTTCCGGTTTCAGCCACGCATTTGGAATATTCAGGGCAAACAACACTACCTATGGTTCGCTTTTCTACTGGCCCTTTTTCAACCTGGCCCAACTATTTGGAGTTAGTTTTAATATAGGCCTCCTGGCAACCACTCTTGTAAAGGTGGCCACTACAGATCTCGCTTTTGGCTGGCAATCAACCATCCAGTTCAGTAATTTTGCAATTTTAAGGATGGTCGAAACGCTATCGCTCCCCTGGGCCTGGCTTTTTGAAAACGGCGGTCATCCAAGCCTGGCCGAAATAGAAGGTAGCAGAATTATCTTAAAAGACGGTATCTACCACCTGGTCACTTCTGATCTTATTGCCTGGTGGCCGTTTCTAACCATGTGTCTGCTCTGCTATGGACTGCTGATTCGTCTGCTTTTACTCAGTATTGGCTCTCTAATTGAGAGACAGCAACTGCAGGCCTTTAGTCCAGATACACCTGCCTATATTGGTCTGATTCGCAGAATGAGCACCCCAATCGTGACAACCCAGGCAATTGCCGAAGCGGGGCAAGAAAAAATTGAAGCAAAAGTCCTGCAAGAGCATAAGCAGGAATCACAAGTAAAGAGCCAGCTTTCCCCGCAACTGGTTCTTATTCCAGACGATATTTTTTCGGCATGTACGGTTGATGACCTGAGACCCCTGCTTAAGCTTCAGGGACTATCTCCCTACACAACGCAGCGTTTTCTAGCTGGTTACGAAGATGATCAGGAACTACTGCAAACCCTAGCGTCCCAGCCTTGGCAGAAAGGCCAGGGACTTTTTATTGTAATGGAGGGATGGATGGTGCCACTCGTCGATTTCCTTTCCTACTTAAAAAATTTACGAGAACTGCTCCCCGCGAAAACAATTATCAGTTTAGCTCTAATTGGCCGACCGGGATCAACAATATTTACTCCATTACAAGACAATGAACTGAGGATCTGGCGGCAGAAGGTGGAAGCTGTTGGCGATCCACACCTCCATGTTTTTCCACTTATAAAATTTTAGAATGACACCAGAATTCGCGATACTAGGTCATCCAAACGAAGGGAAATCATCGGTTCTCTCCACCCTTGCTGAAGACGATTCGGTACGGGTTAGCTCAACTCCCGGAGAAACCACTAAATGCAGGACTTTTCCGGTTATAATAGATGGACGAGAGGTGCTCAGATTCACCGACACCCCAGGTTTCCAGAACCCGGGAAGAATCCTTGCAGAGCTGAAAAAACGGGTGAACATAGAAAGAGACCCACTCCGATCATTAAGAAAATTTGCAACAACAGTTGTCGAACTGCACGACGACTGTGAGCTCCTTACCCCTGTTGAGCGAGGAGCGGGAATCATCTATGTTGTAGATGGCTCAAGACCTGTCCGTAATGTTGACCGGACAGAAATGGAAATCTTGCGACTTACCGGCAAACCGCGGATGGCAATCATTAACTGCAAAGACGATAATGACGAATATCTGGATGCCTGGAAGAATGAGTTCAGAAAGAATTTTAATTCCAACAGAACTTTTAACGCCCACCGAGCCACCTATGCTCAAAGAATCCTGCTCCTCGAAGCTCTGAAATCAATAGACCAGGACTGGCAGCATATACTTGACAAGGTGGTACATGCCTTTAAAAAGGACTGGAGTGGCAGGAATGAAACAACTGCTGATATTATAGAAGAAGCCATAAGAAGCTCTGTTTCGCTTATCCTGACAGAAAATATTGTTTCAGAAAGAGAGGCTGAAAACTGCAGAAATAAACTTTTTAATAAATACAATGTGAGCCTTACACAAAGAGAACAAAAAGCACACAAACGCATTCGTGGGCTTTTTAAGCATAATATTTTTAATTACCAACTGCCCCCACACTCCTTACTCCATGAAAATCTTTTTGACGAACGCACCTGGCAGTTACTTGGTCTTACCAAAAAACAGCTTGTTATTGCCGGCGGACTTGGGGGAGCAGCTCTAGGTGCCGGTCTTGACGTAGCGGCGCTTGGGCACGGCCTTGGATTATTCACAGCAATGGGCGGTGTTGCAGGGGCAGTCGGGGCTCTCTTTGGCGGAGAAAATTTTTCAGGTAAAGCAAAACTCATGGGCATGCCACTTGGCGGAAAACAGGTTCAGGTTGGCCCGGCCAAGTCCATAGAACTACTGTTCATTCTGCTAAACAGGTCACTTCTCTACTATCAACACACAATAAACTGGGCCCATGGCAGACGAGATTACCAAAAGGAAAATCAACTGGTTGCGGCAAAAAGTAACACCCCTGGATTCACCAGAGAGTGGTCAGGCTCCAGAATAAAGGTATGCCACGATTACTTTAAGGCTATACAAAAAGATCATGACGAGCCCAGTCTAAGAGAAACAGAAAAATTCAAAACTTTGCTACGTACAACGTTGCAGGAAATTTCAGAGAGTGATTAATCTGTAGCGGCTTAGAATTCCTGCATTATTGTTCTAGGAGAACCTGTCTCTCACACAAGGAACCAACCCCGTAAACGGCAAGAAGGAGAATTTAATGGCAAATGTAATTAAAGGAGTTTTCCCGGAACCAACCAAGCCAACACCCAGTACAGAAGACAAACCAATACCAAGTTACATTCTCAATATCTCAATAACTTTTTCTGACCCCCTTATATGGCGGAGGGTTCAGGTCCCCGGCAACTATAGCCTTGCACAACTTCACGATGTCATCCAACAGGCTATGGGCTGGAGCGACTCCCATGTACACCAGTTCCTGGTGGGCAAAATAAGCTACGAACCAACGATTAAAAGTAACAAGCCAAGGGAGTCCAAAAGATTTGACGAAGATAAATACCAGCTGCACACCTTGGAAGAAGGGATGCAGTTTATGTTTTCATATATTTACGATGCGGGTGAAGGCTGGGAGCATGAAATCCACCTGGAAGAAGTGGTTTCACCCGAAAAGGAACTAAAGTACCCTATCCTTCTTGCCGGTAAACAGGCATGCCCTCCTGAAGAAGTGGGCGATGTGCACGAATATAATCAGCTGGTTACTGCTTTTGAAACCCCTGAGAGCAGCAACCATCATTCTCTGGCTGAGCTCTCTGGTAATCCCGACTTCAATCCGGCCTATTTTAATCTAGACGCTGCAAAGAAACTGGTCTGCAAGGTGTAATACCTTAGAGCTGTAACAAAACTACGGGTACAGCGCTTTCTTCAGTTTCTATCAGGGTGTCACAGATAAGCAGACGATCGACTTCAATAGAATATTCCTGTGCAAGATGCTCCTTCACCACAGCAGAACGGTCCTGACCTAAAGCCAGCAGTTTCTGTCGATCTTCATCAGCTACCACAACATCCTTGCCCTTAACTGCCGCTCTACCCTCTTTTGTCATAAGCTCCCAGGAGGCCACCTTTGGGCAGAGCTGAATATCCGTTTCAGGGCGATCGGTAAGTATTTTACCGATACGCTGCAAATACTCTTTGTGCTCAGCCGTAAGTGTACTCTCTCCTGGTACAAATTCCACCGGAGGGAGAGTAACTTTCAACATCTTCTCTCCCACCTTCATCCCCACATAGGCCAGCGCACCGTAGGGTCCGAGGGTATACATGAGATATCCCGAAGCAGCAGGTACAATTGCTTTACTAAGGGCGGTAATCAGCACATCGGAAATCCCAACATTCAGATCACTGACCGGGCCCTCTAACGGAATATCCAGATCAATGTTGCGATCACTGTCCCGAAGAATTGATAACGCTGCGTCGAGCGGTATCGGCAACTGGTTATTAAGTTCAGCGGCCAACTCCTTGGAAATAGTCTCCGTTTCAAGTTTTTTAAGAAGAACATTGTTCTCCATATCAAGCTCATCTTCTTCAAGCTTCAACTTAGTTTTCAGCTTCAACTGGCCGCTCGCAAGCGCAGTACCCACCGATTGTACTGTATAGGCGGAAAGACTGGAAAGTGGATAGTTTTTAAGTTTGAGCTTCATATTCATCGCCAGCTTTTCTTTAAACGGTGAAATGTTTCCAGTAAGAACCACCGGTGCCCTTTTCTCTAATTCACCTTTGAATAGAACCATTGTCTGCTGATCAGGTTTACTCGAATCGAGTTCTGAAATTTTAAATTCAGTTATTGCAAGATCAGTTTTATAAGGAACAGCGAGAGTATAGTCTTCAAAATTGAGATTGCTGTCTCCTGCAACTACGATCGTACCGAGCTTAATTGGCATACCTTGCTGTTTTGCAGGATTTCCATCTGCAGTTTCCGTTGTACCTGTCGTCTCTGTACTCTCTGCATCATCCGTTACCGTCGTTGCCGTTTCAACCACACCGTCTCCGACCTGCATGGCAGCAATACGCTGACTTATGTTGATATTGCCCTCTTTGTCCCTGATTACTGTGGCGACAAGATCTTCAAACTCCAGGCTATCGCCAGTGAAACCATTTACAGCGGACCAGCTGATATCTGAGAGTTGCGCCTTGCCCAGGGATAAACCGGCTTTTTCATCAGCCCCTTTCTCCACACCAAGAAATATAAAATTTTGTAGAGCAACAGTTGCCGCAACAACCCCTCCCCCTTCCTCAACCCCAATCTCACCCACACGAATAATGTCTAGATTCAAAAGCTCCTTGTTATTATGAAGAGCCACAATACGAGGTTTTTGCAGCTGTAGCTCAGCCACCTTGAGGTTAATCAGATCTTCAGTTGCAAACCCTGCCAGTTTTATATTCGGAACATTAATATCCAGGGGGAAATCCCCTTGGAGTGTAGCAACCAGTCCATCGGCAAGAAGTTCTTTCACAGCAACATTTTTTCCTCCGCCGCCTTCAAGCTCTGCTACCTCAAGACCCGAAAGCGTCACCAAGGGAGAATCACTTGCTGCTTCATTTAAGACAAAATTATCAAGTTTAAAAGAGATGATGCCACTTATATCAGTCTTTTCACCTAAAATGAGTGTTGTCTTTGAGTTGACTTCAAGTTTATTCTGGGAGAATTTTAACCCGGCCCCGGCAAGATCAGCATAAAGTTCTCCACCCTTTAAAATACCTTCAATGTTAACCGTTGAGTTTTTACCATCGTCTTTCTGACCATAGGTAATGTTCCCCTGCCAGCCCAAAGAACCGAGACCTGCCGCAATAGCAGCCTCACCTTCACCACTATTGTATGCAAAAGGTGCAAGCTCTAAAATGCCTTCGCTTTTAACAAACTGCCCTTCGCCACCGTGGTTGGAGTCATAGACAACTTTTCCCTTCCAGGCCAGATTTTCTTCTATCAGTGTCAGTTGCGGTAGTTTCAAATCGCCCTTTTCAATCAGGAGCGACCCCTCACTTTCCACCTGGACATCCTCCGCAATAACCAGCTGAGTTTTCCCGCCAAGCTCAATGAGGCTTTCCTTTGTAACAAAGTCTGAACCGCCAACGGTTAAGGAGTAGTCTGTTGCGGCAAGTACACCATCGGTACTAACCACCATTGGTGAGTTTTCTGGGCTCTCATAGCTTATCGCCCCCTGCCACTTGAGCTCACTGGCTGCAGTTTCAAATAATTGGGAACCAATATCAGGGTTAAGGACATTAATCATTCCCTGATATTCCAACGTCATAGCGGATTTATCCATAGTAAAAAGAGCCTTTCCATCAACACCAAGATCACCTGTGAAGGTTGGCAGCGACTCTTGTAAAAGTATGGCGATCTCTTCCAGCCTGAAGCGGCTAATATCAATATCACCGCCAATACGCAGAAACGGTGCTACCTGAACACTATCCAGATTCAACGCAATGGGATCCCCATTGATGCCCCCTGTCAAACTCAGACTACCGGCCGACTCACTATCTCTGGATGTGAATTTCATAAGCTTTGCATCTTCTATCACAAACAACATATCCAAAGCCGGGGTTTTAAGATGAACGTTACAGTTTTCCAAAACGACATGGTCGGCAACCACCCCCCAAGCTGTCCCGGCCTCATTCTGCACCTTGTCAGCGCTACCATCATCCACCACTCCAGTTGTGGTGTATGAGCCGAAACGCCACCGACCATCTTCATACTGTTCCAGATCAATCATCAGATCATTATATTTGACCTTTTCCATCCTGATATTTTTTTTAAAAAGAGCTGATAGTTTGAGGTCAACAACCAGATCGGACTGTTGCATCAGTGATTTACCACCCCGCTCAACCTTTACACCACCAAGAATCAACTTCCCCACAAATGGATTGATTCTCAATTTTTCAATGGAAGCACTATCTGCGCCGTTTTTTACTAACCAGTCAGCAAGATAATATTTAGCTCCAATTGGAACTAAAAAAAGTACCAGAATGAGAATAAGAAAAAAGATTCCACAGATCCGCAGCCATTTTTTCCCAAGAAAATGCTTTACTGTTGTTTTTGCGTTAGATGTCATAATATTTAAGATATGGTGATGACTTATCGTCAGACTGAATGAAAATCAGAAAAGTTCCGACATGTCGGGTTAGTAACTTAGAAATTCACTTCTTATTTTTTTTGAAGGGATTTCGTGAAGGTACTTATCTCGGCTAATATTCCCCTTTACCGGGGCTGGAAAATTAATACTCACAGCAGATGTTATACTTTTCCAATTACTTATCAAGTAATGAAAGTAAAAATTTCAAAAAAACCATGAAAACTATTGTTACCGAGAACCTTCCGATCAAAACCTGGGCAGCAACTATAGATGAAAATACTTTAAATCAGGCAAAAAATCTTGCCAACCTGCCATTTGCCTACAAGCATATTGCCATAATGCCAGATGCCCATGTGGGATACGGAATGCCGATTGGTGGTGTTGCGGCAATGAAAGGGATAGTAATTCCAAATGCGGTGGGCGTCGATATTGGCTGTGGAGTCGCAGCAGTACAGACCTCTCTGAGTGGTCTCGATACAGCACAGCTCAAAAAAATGATAAATGAAGTGCGAAAAAGTATTCCCCTGGGATTTAAACACCACAAAAGACCGCAATCCGACAAGCTGATGCCGGATGGAGGCATGGTTGTTTCAGAAAAAAAGTTTCCCGTTATGTCAAGAGAATACCAGAAAGGCCGAATGCAGCTCGGAACCCTTGGGGGTGGTAATCATTTTATAGAGATTCAAAAAGGAGATGATGGCTATATCTGGATAATGATCCATTCCGGCAGCAGGAATGTTGGCTACCAGGTGGCTGGTCATTACAACCAGCTGGCGAAAGAATACAACAGCAGACATGGTCAAAAGGTCCCGTCTCAGTGGCAACTTGACTATCTGCCTGTGAGCACAAAAAACGGTACGAATTATCTACGGGAAATGGAATACTGCGTACACTTTGCTGAGGCTAATCGGCGTGAAATGATGCGCGTGGCATGTGCAATAACGACGGATTTCAACCCAGGGGTCACCTTTTCAGAGCCCCTGGATATTGCACATAATTACGCAGCAAGAGAACATCATTTCGGCGAGGATGTTATCGTACACAGAAAAGGTGCGACACGGGCAACGGAAGGAGCCATAGGCATTATCCCAGGATCCCAGGGGAGTAGTAGTTTTATCGTAAACGGTCGGGGCAACCTTGAGAGCTTTTCATCGTGCTCCCATGGCGCCGGCAGAAAACTTGGCAGGAAACAGGCACAGAAGAAACTTGACCTACAGCTGGAAATTGAAAAGCTTGAAAGCCAGGGGATACTCCATTCAATCAGACATAAAAAAAATCTTGATGAAGCGGCTGGAGCCTATAAGAATATAGAGGAGGTGATGGCCAACCAGCAGGACCTGGTTGAGATCATCACCCGACTTCAACCCTTAGCGGTTGTAAAAGGCTGATGAGCGGTTACGCTTTTTCCACACACTAAGGAGCCAGGCGTTCGCTCGGCCAATTCCCGGCTTCATTTTTACGGTACAGAAACCTGTCATGCAGTCGATTTTTTCGACCCTGCCAAAATTCAATTTCAACAGGTTCAACCCGGAATCCACCCCAGAATGACGGCAAAGGTACTTTGCCCTCCCCAATCTTTGTCTTCATTTCCTGAAATTTTTGCAAGAGCATCTGTCTTGAGGAGAGTGTGTGGCTCTGGCTGGAAACCCAGGCGGCCATCTGACTCTCTTTAGGCCGACTCAAAAAATATTTGGCCGACTCAGCAGCGGATATTTTTGAAGCGATTCCAGTGACCATAATCTGTCGCTCCAGTTCAAGCCAGACAAAGAGAAGACTTACCTTTTGGTTTTCTTTGATTTCCCGTGCTTTTCTGCTATCAAAGTTGGTAAAAAAAACAAACCCCTGTTCATCATAATACTTTAACAACACAGTCCTCTGGCTCGGCATACCGTCTTCCGCTACTGTGGCTAAAACCATCGCCGTGGAATCAGGTATATCTGTTTTCTGTGCCTGCTCAAACCATTCACCAAACTGCATCATCGGATCAACATCCAAATCTGAACGTGAGAGTCCTCCTTTCAAGTACTCCCGACGAAACTGACTTAAATCCACAACACTCTCCTTTAATAAAAAAAATCGATGCCAACATTAGGAGGCTGACATCGAAATACATCAAGACTATATTGAGCTGAGGTCTAGTTGATACCCTCAAGCTTCCAGTCCTGAGTCCCGGTAGGTCTTGCCCAGGACCATTCTTCATCAAACTTCACAGGAGTGGTCATACTGCCATCAACGAGCTCACCGGTTTTATCATCAACATTATAGTCGAGCAGGTTCGCGGTAAAACGTACCGTGACAAAGTCTTCACTGCCATCGCTTCCCGCCTGAACAATTTCAATCCCCCGAATAGCGATGGATTCAAGCTTGTTAATGGTCCCCTTCTCACGCATCTTTTCAAAATGGCCTTCATACTCTTTTGCCAGTTGCTCCCCAAGCAGATGTCGGTAAGAATCGATGTCCCTTCTCATCCAACCGGCCTGGACCTGAAAAAACACGTCGGAAGCAATTTCTGTAAAATAGCTGTCATCAAAATTTCTATCACTCTGCCTGATCTGAGCAAGGCCTTCTTCAAGGAGATTACCACCTATATCCGGAGTAGGCGGAGGTGGCGGTTGTGTCCCACCACCAAACATATTCTGCGGGCTCTGCTGCCCCTGTCGATTTTGTTGACCAAAAGGAGCACCTCCAGGCTGCCCTCTCTTGGCAGCGGAGAATTTTCTATAGAGGAAATATGCACCTCCTGCAAGCAATAACATCGGTAAAATCCCCATGCCTGATCCGCCAGCACCAAACATCGATCCAAAAAGCATTCCACCTATTGCTCCACCCAGTAAACCACCCATTAGTCCCCGACCAAAGCCGCCACTACTCTGCTTTTTAGTAGCAGTGGCCTGGTTGGTTTTAGCAGGGGCCTTTTTATAGGTAGGCGAACTTTTAAAAGAACGCCCCCCCCCTTTTGACCTTGCATCTGCATATTCTGCGGTTATTCCCGCTTCCATAAACGTGAAGGCAATAAGCACCAGAAATATTGGAGCCAGTGTTGTGTAAAGTGTTCTCATAATCCCCTTTTCCATTTTTTTTATTGATCAATATTATACCCGGGCTACAATATAGTGCCTCTTGGCAGAGATGCCAGACTTACTGCCATTTTTTATGCAAAATTCAGGTAAATTTTATAATGTTACTACTACATCCCCCTCTTACAAAACCGTGTGAACCGCCAGCGGCCCTGGCTTACCTGGCAGGTGCGCTGCAGTCACATAATATCCCCTGCACCCTATGTGATATGAATATAGAAGGGTTGGAATATATATGCGTAAGTTCAGAGCCCGCTGAAGATACCTGGTCAAAACGTGCCTTTAAAAACATTGCCCGTAACCTTGAAGCGCTGCAAAAAAAACAGACCTACCAAAACAGCGATCGTTACAAGAGGGCGGTGGCCGACGTTAACAGAATTCTGGAGCTTGCGGGAAAAAAATTCAACCTCCAGCTCTCCCTTTCGAACTATCAGGATAATGAAGCATCTCCCCTCAACAGCAAGGACCTGCTGAAGATTGCTGAAAATTTTGAATATAATATTTTTTACCCCTATTTTAAAATACGACTTGAACAGCTCCTGCAACAAAGCAGGAGTGAATACATTGGCTTTTCGCTCAACTACCTTAGCCAATCCCTCTGTACCTTCGCCATGATCGGTTACCTGAAAATGCATCACCCCCGGGTTAAGGTGATCGTAGGAGGCGGACTTGCAACCACATGGCTAAGTCATCCCGGATGGGACAATCCCTTTTCTCACCTTATAGACCACTTTATCGGTGGCCGTGGGGAGGTACCACTCATTAAATTATTGGGCCATGGGGCAAGGAACATTTCCAGTAAGCTGGACTATGCACCTTTACGGCAAAACAATTACCTTGCACCCGGTTTCATCCTTCCTTACACCAGTTCTTATGGATGTTTCTGGAAAAAGTGTAATTTTTGCCCCGAAACAAGTGAAGACAGTGTTTATGAACACAATCCTCCGGCCACCACGGTGGCCGACTTGCACTCACTATGTAAAAAAACAAAACCTGCACTTATACACCTACTGGACAACGCCATTAGCCCCTCTACACTTCGGGCACTCGCTGGCGAAAAGTTTACCGCGCCCTGGTACGGCTTTGCCCGCTTCGACAACTTACTTGCTGACAAAACGTTTTGTTCTCAGCTGAAAGAATCGGGTTGTACAATGCTAAAACTAGGTCTTGAGTCCGGCGATCAGCTGGTTCTTGATCAAATGAATAAAGGAATCGATCTGCACCTTGCCTCACAGGTTCTTACAAACCTCCAGGAGGTTGGTATCAAAACCTATATCTACCTGCTCTTTGGCACCCCCGCCGAAGACCGTAACGCTGCCCTAAGAACGATGGAATTTATTGAGAAACACCACCAGGCTGTAAATTTTCTTAACCTTGCAATCTTTAACCTTCCTATCCATAGCGAGCAAACCGCCACGCTTGAGGTATCTGATTTCTATGAAGGCGATCTATCGATTTACCAAAACTTCATACACCCGAAGGGTTGGAATCGTGGAGAGATTCGCAGGTTCCTGGATCAGGTGTTCAAAAAGAGTCCTCAAATTGGACCAATCCTGCTGAATGATCCGCCGTTTTTCACCTCTAACCATGCTCCATTTCTCGTCACAAAGTAAAAACGACCTAACAATCAAAAAATTTTACCAGCCATATCTACGCGTATTTTAACGGTTTACCAAGGAACCAGGCAATAATCAAAAAAAAACAGTTTTTATTTCATTGCATTATTTTAATATTAGTTTATTGTAGTGCCGCAACAAAGGAATAACAGAAGCAAACTCCAAAGAGGTTCTTCAATAAATTGCACTATTACTTGATGGGTATAAAAAAACCATTGAGTTACAAGCGAAAAACAATAATCCAAAAATCAAAATATTTGAAAATCTATTTAGATTATCAAAACGGTTGTACAGGTTGGGGTAGATAAATTTATATCTATTAATAACCTGATACAAAATATATTCTGGACATCCAGATGACACGTCAGATCTTCAAGCAATGATGATTTGACATATTACAAAGCGGCTCCCAAGAGGGGCTAAGTACAAAGGAGTAGTACACGATGGCTGAAGGAACAGTAAAGTGGTTTAATGACGCAAAAGGTTTTGGTTTTATCGAGCAAGATGGTGGTAACGATGTATTTGTTCATCACACAGCAATTCAAGCTCAAGGCTTCAAATCACTTGAAGAAGGTGCACGTGTGACCTTCGAAGTAGTTGATGGCCCTAAAGGCCCTGCCGCTGCAAACGTTGTCCAGCAGTAATAGCTACATCTAGCGACTGCAAGGCCTCCGCTTTTTTTGCTGGGGGCTTTTTATTTAGGTCATACCGAAACATAACTCCTTTAGGAACTGTTTCAGTATGACCTTTTTTTTTATTTTCTGATAGGTTCCACCATGATCACTGCCACAGACATTGCACTCTCCTACGGAAAGAGGGTGATCTTTAAAGATGTTAATATTAAATTCACGCCTGGTAACTGTTACGGCCTCATTGGCGCAAATGGTGCAGGTAAATCTACCTTTTTAAAGATTCTGGCAAGAAAACTTGACCCTGACCATGGCAATATCTCAAAGGCACCGGGTCAGCGACTGGCTATGCTCAACCAGGACCAGTTCGCCTTTGATGAACACACTGTTTTTAACACCGTCATCATGGGTCATAAGAAACTGTATAAAATCATGGCTGAGCGTGAGGCTATTTACGCCAAAGCGGATTTTACTGAAGAGGATGGCATTCGATCCGGAGAACTCGAAGTCATATTCGGAGAAATGAATGGCTATGAGGCGGAAGCTGAAGCAGCTGTCCTACTGAGCGGCCTCGGCATCCCTGAAGCGATGCTGCAGAAAACCATGAAGGAGCTTGACGGTAGCGATAAGGTCAGGGTACTCCTGGCCCAGGCACTTTTTGGCAACCCCGATATCCTGCTCCTGGATGAACCAACAAACCAGCTCGATATCAAATCAATTAAATGGCTGGAACATTTCCTCTCCAGGTTCCATAACACAGTCATCATCGTCTCCCACGACAGGCATTTTCTCAATCAGGTCTGCACCCACATGGCGGATATCGATTATGGCAAGATCCAGGTATACGTAGGAAACTACGATTTCTGGTACCAGGCCAGCCAGCTCCACTTTAGACAAAAAGAGACTGAGAGCAAAAAGGCAAAGGCAAAAGCTGAGGAACTCAAAGAGTTTATCAGACGTTTCAGCTCTAACGCATCAAAGGCAAAACAGGCGACATCACGTAAGAAATTACTGGAAAAACTCACCATCGATGAGATGCCCAACTCTTCAAGAAAGTATCCATATATTGTTTTTAAACCAGAACGGGCCTGTGGTGACGTGATCCTTGAGGTCAATGGTCTTTCCAAGACCCTTGAAGGTGAAACAATGTTCCAGGATCTCACATTCACCGTAAATAGTGGCGATAAAATTGCCTTTCTTGGATCGAACAGTCTTGCAAAAACAACGCTCTTTCAAATTCTCGCAGGAGAACTCGAACCGGACGAAGGAACAATCCGCTGGGGTGTAACCATCAAGAATTCTTACTTCCCAAAGGAGAACAACGGCTACTTTGAAAGTGGAGATATTGACCTTATCGGCTGGCTGCGCCAATATGCGCCAGCGAAGAGTGATGAAGGCTTTATCAGAGGCTTTCTTGGAAAAATGCTCTTTTCCGGGGAAGAAGCTACCAAAAAGACATCCGTGCTCTCCGGTGGAGAAAGGGTGCGCTGCATGCTTTCAAAAATGATGCTCTCCGAAGGTAATGTGCTTATCCTTGATGAGCCGACAAACCACCTGGACCTGGAGTCAATAACCTCCCTCAACAATGGATTAATGGCATACCCGGAGATTATTCTATTCGCCTCCCACGATCATCAGTTTATCTCAACTGTAGCAAACAGAATAATTGAGCTTTCTGCTGACAGTTTCACAGATGTAATGATGACTTTTGATCAATACTTGGAGATGAAGGAAGATCTGCAGATCCAGGAAGAATTTAAGGATAAGAAAGCTGCATAGCACTTAAAATCTTTATAGAGTTAACTTTTTAAAAGGTTTATATGAACATCCTGATGATTTCCATCGATTACCCTCCGGTTCCCGGAGGGATATCCGCCCATGTTTATGAGTTATCAAAAGCGCTCAGTGCAAAGGGCAACAAAGTTAGCGTCGTGACCAGACGTCGCGTTGGTGAGAAAAAGCAGGAAACTCTTGATGGAATAGATATCTACCGCGTCCCGCTCAGATTCATGGCGCTTATTTACGGTCTTCAAATCAGACGATTCGTGAGAAAGCTTTTACCAACCACCAAGCCGGACATTATCCATATCCATGGCATGGGTCCGCTTGAGTGGTACAATATCAGCCATATCCCACTGGCTTACACCAATCACACATCGGGATATCTTAAACGCATACAAAAAGGTGGATGGCGTAGAATCACCATGCTGAAAAGGTATTTCAAAAAAGTTGATCTGTTTCTCGCCCCCAGTAAAGAGCTACTCCATATTCCCTTTGAAATTGATGCCCCAAAGCGGTTTATTGCCAACGGGGTAGACGGCAATAAATTCCTGACAGACCCGGCAAAAAGAAAGGAAATACGAACAAAGCTACAATTAGATGACAACGATCTGGTAGCTATCGTCACCAGACGACTGGTGGACAAGAACGGAGTTATCTACCTCGCACGGGCCACGGCTTTATTGAAAGATCAAAATCTTAAATTTATCGTGATTGGTGATGGTCCTGAAAGAACACGTGTTGAAAAAGAGTTCAAAAAGAATTGCGGGGATCGTGCCATATTTCTTGGAAGTAAAAAACATCATGAAATTGTAGAGTATTACAGTGCTGCGGATTTTTCCATTCTACCATCACTCATGGAAGCCACAAGCATCAGTGGCCTTGAGGCAATGGCAGCATCTCTGCCCATCGTCGGTACCAATGTGGGTGGCATCCCTGAGTTAATACAGGGCAGCAAGAACGGTTATCTCTGTGAACCTGCGGATCCATTGGATCTTGCAGCGAAGATTGAAATTCTCCTAAGAAAGAACATCAAGACCCTCGGCCTGGAGTCCAGACGTATGGTTGAAGAATGCTTTGACTGGCAGAGAATTGCTGAACAGACAATGGTCGCCTACGATAAGGTCTCCCCTAAAAATTAAGAGCTATCCCCCTATTGTCGCCTGTAGACCAAAAGAGGCAAAGAGTTCAACAACATCTGACTGTTCAGCATCCGTCAACTCAGACATGTTCTCACCATCAAAAACCTGGCCGAGCTTCTGATATTTACTGACCATTGTATAGTGGTAGGGGAGAATACTGACACTCTTTTTTTCACCTGGCAGGCCGGCAACAAAGGCTGCACTCTTTTCCAGGTTTTCCAGGTCAGTATTTACCCCTTTGATTAAAGGCATTCGAATGTCGATACAGGCTCCAGTTCCGGCCAGAAGCTGTAGATTTTCCAGAATTATACCATTATCGACCCCTGTCCATTTTTTATGACGGTCAGCATCCATCATCTTTAAATCATAGAGAAAAAGATCCGCGTGTTCGGCCACTTCCATAAGGATTTTTGGCGCGACAAAGCCGCTGGTATCGACGGCACGATGAATAGACATGCAAGCCAATTCGTTAAGAGCAGCCAAAAGAAATTCTGGCTGCATCATTGGCTCTCCCCCTGAGAAAGTCACCCCTCCCCCGGACTGATCAAAAAAGATCCTCTCCTTTTCTACGATGGAGATAACCTCTTCTACAGTTGTCATTCTTCCTGACATTTCGGTTGCTTTGGTGGGACAAACCTCTGCGCAAACGCCACAGCCGGCACATAAGTCGAGATTTGTGACAATACCCTCCGACTCGAGAGAACATGCATTTTCTGGGCAGGCATCAACACAGCATTCGCAGCCAATACACTTCGCCTTGTTGTACATCTTCTGCACTCTAGCGGAGATAGACTCGGGATTATGGCACCAGCGGCAGTTGAGTGGACACCCTTTAAGAAAAACGGCGACGCGGATACCAGGACCGTCATTTATGGCATAGCGCTTCACATCAAAAATAAGACCTGATTTCATTGTTACTCTGGGGTGATTGAATTTTATAGAGAGGTAGGTTGCGGCCTAGGAGCAGGGTGCTTTGTATAACACCCTGCCTCTGTAGACCAAAGCAAAAGACCTGAAATTAGCAAGCTGCGATCAGAACTTTTCGTTCTCTGTTCGCTCAATCACTTCCTGTTGCAGGTCGCCATTCATGTCATTGAAATAATCGCTGTAGCCGGCCATGCGTACCAGCAGATCTTTATAATCGTCGGGACATTGTTGGGCTGCATAGAGGGTTGCCGTATCAACGATATTAAATTGAATATGATGTCCACCCAGTGTGAAATAGCTGCGAATAAGTTGACCCAGTTTCTTGATATCCTGGTCCCGTTTGAGCAGACTTGGCAGAAAGCGCAAGTTGAGCAGGGTACCTCCGGACTTTACATGGTCGATCTTACTCAAGGATTTTATCACTGAAGATGGACCATTGGTGTCAGCCCCATGGGACGGAGAGGTTCCATCAGAAATTGATTTTCCAGCCAGACGACCGTTAGGAGTTGCTCCCATCATCTTTCCGAAATAGACATGGCAGGTGGTGGAAAGCATATTGAGGTGATACTTCCCTCCCTCTTTAATGTTAGGTTTATCATCGATGGCGGCCACAAGATCGTCATAGATACGAACCGCAAGCCGATCTGCCACCTCATCATCATTGCCAAAAAAAGAGGTTCGATTCATGATAGTCTGTCGCATGAATTCCTCCCCCTCAAAATTTTTACTGACCGCGGCTAACACCCTTTCCATAGTAAATGTTTTTTCCTCAAAGACATGTTTCTTCAAAGCGGAAAGACTGTCGGTCACGGTGCCGAGGCCACAACACTGGATATAGTTGCTATTGTAACGGGGACCACCGTCATAATAGTCTTTGCCCTTACTGATACAGTCCTCGATGACCACCGAAAGAAAGGGCGCGGGGGCATTTTTTGCAAACATGCGATCAATATAGTTACTGACCCGCATCTTCAGATCGACGATGAACTCAACCTGCCTGAGAAAGGCATCATAAAGTTCACTAAAATCACTAAACTGAGCGGGCTCTCCTGTTTGCAGCCCAACAACCTTGCCGCTGAGCGGGTCCACTCCGTTGTTCAAAGTTACCTCAAAAATCTTTGGCACATTGAGATAGCCGGTGAGCAAATAGGCCTCTTTACCAAAGGCCCCCACCTCAATACAACCACTGCACCCTCCCTCCCGGGCATCTTCTAAGGATTTGCCCTGCCGCACCATCTCAAGGATATATGTATCAGGGTTAAAGACTGAAGGATAACCGTGTCCCTGGCGAATAACACGGGTGGCAGCATGTAGAAATTTATCGGGTGTTTTGGAGCATATGTGAACAGAGCTTCCCGGTTGCAGGATATGCAGATCCTCGATCACCTCCAGCATAATATAAGAGACCTCGCTGCTGCCATCAGAGCCATCTCTTTTAACACCACCGAGATTGATATTGGTAAAATCGTTGTAGGTGCCACTTTCACGGGCGGTAATGCCTACCTTGGGCGGGGCTGGATGGTTATTTACCTTGACCCAGAAGCAGCAGATTAGTTCCTTTGCCTCTTCCCGGGTAAGGCTCCCTTCAGCCACCTCTTTCTCATAAAAAGGGGCAAGATGCTGATCAAAATGGCCAGGGTTCATGGCATCCCAGCCATTGAGTTCAGTGATGGTTCCCAGGTGGACAAACCAGTACATCTGAATTGCCTCCCAGAAGGTACGGGGTGCATTGGCCGGAACCCGACGGCAAACTTCGGCTATTTTCTTCAGCTCTGTTTTTCTTTGGGAATCCGTTTCTCTGGAAGCTAACTCATCGGTAAGTTCGGCATGGCGTTCAGCGAAAACAATGACCGCATCACAGGAGATGGCCATTGCTTTTAATTGTTCGGCCTTATCGGTTGCCTCGGGATCATTGAGATAATCTAATTTTGCTATGTTTTCTTCAATTTCCCGTTTAAAATCAAGCATACCCCGCTGGTAGATTTTACCATCAAGGGCGGTGTGGCCAGGTGCCCGCTGTTCCATAAATTCAGTGAAAAGCCCCGCTTCATAGGCATTTTTCCACGCATCAGGAACATGGTTAAAGATACGTTCACGCTGGGTTTTTCCCTGCCAATAGGGGATAACCTGCTGCTCATAGATGTCGATATCGTCCTGACTGGTGAGGTAAGGCTGCATATCCCGGGTGTTTAGAACATGAAAGTCCTCAACACTGTGACAGGTCAACTCCGGAAATGTTGGAACCGCCTTAGGCACAGGCCCTCGCTCACCAACTATCAGCTCATCTTCTCCCAGATAGAGAGTCTTCTTCTCACAATGATCAAGAAAGGTCAGGGCCCGTAAAACCGGGATAGAGTGTTTGCCATAATTTTCTTTATAAAAAGCAGTCTCATGGAGGGCTCTCTCAATGGAGATACTGGGTACTGCATCAAAACTTAATTTACGCAGGTGCTGGATACGACGGTTCATACCTGGGCCAACCTGACCATCCAGGGGTTGATAAAAATTTCCCTGGCTGGAAGCTGATCGTTCTGGAGAGCTGTTAATGGCGTCTACTTTTTCAAACATGGGTCCCTCAATTTTTGTATTTTTCTTCTAAGATACTGAAACAATAGAAATTAATCTATCGAACATTTGAGCGTAACTGCAACTCGGCTTGAAAACAAAAAGAGAAATTCAGTGATAGAGCATTCGGCAATTGTACAGGCACCGATAACCCTTACGATTATTTGCTATAATCAGATAGGTAGACATATTTACATACTCCTTAAAGAGACAGATATAATCCTATCGGTCAAAAAGTCAAGAAATCTGATCAATTCTGGTTAGAGTTCAACCATGGCACCGAGGCCCTGTTCTTCGGCCCGCTTCAGGGTGATGGCGGCGGCTGCCAGATCTTGTAGGGCGACTCCCACTGTTTTGAAAAAAGTTATCTCGGAATCAGAACTTCTCCCAGGAGCTTTTCCCGCTGCGACTTCCCCTATTTCAGCTACAATATGTTCCTCTGTCAGCACTCCATTTTTTATGGGAATAATCAGGTCACCGGTTTCTTCCAGGGCGGATTCCCGATGGTCCACATAGAGACGCGAGCGGAGTACCATCGCTTCGGGAACTTCCTGAACATGGGGTTTATAGGAACCCACTGCGTTAATATGTACTCCAGCCGGCAGATCCCGGTCGTCAAAAACAGGGGTTTCGGAGATGCTTGCGCAACAGATGATATCAACATCCTTCACCGCATCTTTAGAGCTTTTTGCCACCACTATCTCAATGCCAAGTTGCTCCCCCATCTCCTTGGCAAAACTTTCCGCCGCAGCCGGCAATGCATCATAGACGCAGGCTTTTTTGATCCCCCGAACCGCACATACCGCTTCCAGCTGGGTCTTCCCCTGCACCCCCGCACCAAAAATCGCACAGGTTTCCGATTCTTTGCGGGACAGCAACCTGGTGGCCAACCCTGAAGCGGCCCCGGTACGAAGAGAGGTGATGGTCATGCCGTCGAGTACCGCCCTGGGCGTGCCATTATTGCCGTCAAAAAGACAAACCATCCCTTGGATGTAGGGAAGATTATTATTTCGATTGTCCTCAAAAAGAGTAACGGTTTTAACGCCTATCATCGCAGAAGGCTTCATATAGCTTGGCATAAAAAGCGCAGTGCCCTCGGGATCCTGGATAGAAATATGTGCGCGTATGGGCATTTCAGGATTTCCTGTGGAAAGTTCCACAAAGGCAAGCTCCATCGCCTCAACAATATCATTCATGTTGATTGCCGCACGGATCTGTTTCCCTGAGAGTATTCGAAGTTGTGTCATCTGGGATTTTCCTTAATGTTGAGAAGAAAAAAGTTAGTTGTTCTTTCTAGACAATGATATCGCTGCTGGTGCAAGTGCCAGACCACCCTGGGCCGTGCATCGAAGCTCCCTTGGAAGCATCAAACCGCTTGAGTAGACGGCATCGATGGTTTCATCCAGATCAATATGATTCACATAACCACCCATCACCATATCAGTGTTGGTAAAGGCACTGGAGGCTGCTACCGCATTCCTGGTATGACAGGGTAATTCACACATGCCCTGAACCAGATCACAAACCGAGCCCATGGTATTTTGAAAGGAGATCGCTGCCGCATCACATGCCTGACTGGCCGTACCTCCGGCAAACTCCACCACCGCAGCAGCCCCCATGGCACCAGCCGCTCCAATTTCCACCTGACAGCCAGCAACCTCAGCCGCAAAGGTAGCTCGAATGGCGAGGATAAGGCCAATCCCCCCAGCGGCAAAAAGCATGAGAGCCATCTGCCTTCTGGATATCTCATATTCACCCTCAAGAGCGGTTAAGACACCCGGCAGAGTTCCCGCCGCTCCGCCGGTCGGAGCCGCACATACAACACCCCGGCTGTTGCAGGTGTGCATGGCTGCCATGGCAGCTGCACCAGCCACCGAATGTAGGCCGCCTATGGCAACTTTTTTATCCTTGACGTTTTTCATTATTTTACCCGCCATAGGCTCAAGGAGGAGCATATTCACCTTGCTATCATCCAGGCCAGCCGTTACGGACTTTCTCATCACTTCATAGCGGTCTAACATCTCAGTGATGATCTCTTCTTCACTGCGACCAAGTATGGTTTTTTCATACTCCAGGACGGCCTCTCCAAGGCCACAATCATGGTCGATGGCATATTGCAGCATTTCTTTAGCTGAAGAGAAGAGAAGCGCACCTTTTTGGGTGTAATAAACAGGTTTAGCCTCTCTGGTGAGATGAACAGAAGGCAGGCCCACGAGTTTATCAAGGGGTAATGGTGAGTTTGATAAAAGTTGCAGCATCAGCCTATTCTCAGTAATAGAAGAGCTACTGATCTCCACTGTTGGATAACTACTCTTGATAAAGTCAAGGGTTGTACCCTCCAGTTCCTCATCGATCATCAACAGGGTCACATAACTCTTGCCATCAACAAGAGTTTCGGCTTCGTCAACCCTGACTATCTTAAAGGTGCCTCCCCCTACCGATTTCGCCTCAACTTTGAGCTGCTGATCATCCTCACCGACCACTTCAATGATAACGTAATTTGGGTGGTCCGCCTGGGGAATAGTTGTTATCTCAAAATCGATTTCGACCCCCTGGCTCCTGGCAGTAGGCAGCGCCACAGTGAAAATCTGATCGGTCTGTTTCCAACCCATCAGGCCGGTAACAAAAGCCTGGTCCACGCCCTGTTGCACATAGGTTTTGCCATAGGAACCATCCGGGTCAAAGGTAATTTTAATTTTCCTGGGTTCTACCCCAAGCAGATGACGGGTCACAAGAGCTATGTGGTAGGAACCTGCGGTGTGGGAACTGGAGGGGCCACGCATCACCGGGCCTAAAACATCATTAAATATACTGCAAAACATAATCACCTCTTTTGCTATCATCTATCTGAAATAAATCTGTATGAATAGAAATGGTTCGACAGGTGATATTCAAAAATTAATTCCATAATTGTGGATAACACATATCAACGTGATACCGACATGAAACCATGACTTGATGGATGCGGAATTACAAAAGATCCCCGTAGTCAATGCGACTGACTACGGGGAAAAGAGCAATGTCAGAATTTTCGAGTTGATTATCTGAAGAGTGAGTCCTGCAAACAACAACTCGGACTAAAAAGGATCGGGCCACCCTTTTTTCTCTGCGGTCCTTGAAAGCATGCCACAGACCATAGCAAGCAGAAACGCATAGGGCGCGTCCATGGTCATACCTACCAGAAAAAATGTAAAACAGGCGACAGCGAATAAATTCCGATAAAATTTCATTTCCTAGATTACCAGGGTGTACCCAGAATAAAATGGGGCAGAAGTAGAGAAATTCTTGGAAAAAAGACAACCAGTGCGAGTACCGGTATCCAGCAAAGCACGATGAACCACAAACATGGTTTCATCATCTCATCAATGGGTGCAGAACCGAGCCTTCCAGACAGATAGAGAACCGGAGCAGCGGGTGGAGTAATACACCCCAAGCCTGTATTAACGCCTATAATTGCTGCAAAATGGATGGGACTGAAACCCAGCTGCATAATTATCGGCATCAGGATTGGTGTGGCAAGAACGACCACGCTGATATCATCCATTAACATGCCCATGATCACGAGAAAAATATTGATCATAAACATGATAACCATCGGATCACTGGAGACAGACTTGAAAAGTTGCAGCAGAACCTCAGGAAGATCTTCCAAAAGGTAAAGCCTGCTCAACATGGCAACCGAGTAAAGCATAACCATAATAACCCCCGTGGTGATTGCGGATTCTACAAGCACGAGGTAGGTGCCTTTCAGAGTAAGCGCCTTATAGACAAACATTCCAATGGGGATAGCATAGAGAACCGCCATTGCTGAGGCCTCAGTGGTGGTCATGAAGCCACCATAAATACCCCCTAACACAATAAAGGGGAGCATCAACGAAGGCACTGCTTCTTTCGTTCTGCTCCTGAGAAGTGTAATTTTCTCTGGAACTGTTCTTTTTTCGGCAACAACAACGGTTGTGTTTTTTCGCAAAAGCCAACGATTAACAACACATAAAAGAAAGATGACCATGAAACCAGGAACAACCGTTGCCAGAAAACATGCCAGTACCGGTTGGCCCGTTATCCAGGCAAAAATTATAAGGGTCGCATTTGGAGGAATAAGAAGCCCAAGGAGGGAAGAGTTGGCTAAAAGTGCTGCGGCCAATCCCCTTGGATATCCTTCTGCTTTGAACCTTGGAAAGGTAATGGTTCCTACACATGATAAAGTGGCACAGGCAGCACCACAAATAGAGCCGACAATAGCGCAAGAGATGGTGGCTACGATTCCAAGACCACCTTTGAGATCTCCAACAAAAACATCGACAAAATCAATAAGCTTTTGGCCGATCTTACCCCGTTCCATAATACCGCCAGCGGCAATAAAAAGCGCAATGGCGATGAGGGGAACGGAGTCCATCTGTTTGTATCCATAGGGTAACAGCTGGCTAGCAGGATAGCCGGTTCCGTCGATTCCACCAAAAAAGACAAGCCAGGCACCAGATGCCATAAAACTGATTGGGACGGGAACACCAACAATCAGGCATAAAACGAGGATTAGCAAAGCAATATAAATCATCTATTTTTCCTCCCCAACAGAAGTGTACGCGCACTCATAAAAAGATCTCTGGTGAAATAATACGACATAAATATAAGCCCTAGAAAAACCGGTAAATACCCGACCCATAGGCATATTCTCCATACATTTGTCGTTGGGAGGGCAATTCCTGTTCCTAATGGCCCCATGAACCCGAACATGAAAAATTCATATCCATAGTAGGTAAAAAGCAGGGAGACACCTACGGTGATTAAATCCTTCAAAAACACTAAAAAGTCTTTAAGTCGCCCATCAGGAACATAGGCTTGGACGAGATCTGCGGAGACGTGGGTGCGATTATACGCCCCGATGGCTGCAGCTGAAAAGTAGAGCCAGAAGGCAAATATTTTAACCCATTCTTCATAGCCAGTCAGATCACCGTCGAGTATATAGCGAAAAAAAGCGGCAGCACAAATTATGACTGTCAGGAGAATGGTGGTAGTGAAGGCGACAATGGAAAAACCATTAATAACTATCTTGTCGAAAAAATTTTTAGGCGTATCAGCTGTCAGTACGCCTTGGGGCAAGGTATCACATTTGAGGGTAGGGGAATCTTTTTCTTTTTGGTTTGGAGGCACGAAAATTCTCCTTGGCAAGTATTAGATCCGGGCCTGGATGCCCATTCCCGGATCTAATAATTTATTGAAAAGATAACTGTGAAAAAGAGGAGGGGATCACTTAGGACCCAATTCTTTTCTGAACTCGTCCATGAGCTCTTTGGTCATGTTCTTTTCAAGCTTTGGCCAAGTGCTGGCAGCGGCTTTCATGATAGGAGCCAATTCTTCTTTGGTATAGGTAATGACCTCAATACCTTTCTTTTTCATCAGCTCCATATGGTGAGCATCGAGCTCTTTAGCATTGTTGATACTGTCGATGGTGGCTTTTGCAAGGATGTCCTGGATGATTTTCTGATCTTTTCCATCAATTTTTTTCCAGGTTTGACCACTGATCATAAAGTTAAGGACTTCAACAGAATAGTTGGTCATGTACCAATACTTGAGAACATCTCCGAGAGTGGTGTATGCAGAGGCAACAGGATAACCGTTAACACCATTAACAACGCCAGTCTGAATTGCCTGATACACATCGGCATAAGGAATACCTACAGAGTTATATCCCATAGCTTCTGCAGCGAGCTTGTACACATCCATGCCAGGAACACGGATAAGAACACCTTTATTTACTTCCGGATTAAGTGGGTCTTTGGCAGGCTTGGTGGTACCTGTGCCAATCATACCCTCAACGAAAAAACCAAGGAGTTTAACACCCAGTCTTTCGTTAAACTCATCCATTTTTTTGAACATCCAGCCATCCTGGGCAAAAACAGTCTTCAACTCATCATAGTCACTTGCAAAACCGTTAATGTAAATTAACTCCATTCTTGGATCGAACTGACTGGGCACGGAGATACATGACATATCAATGGTACCACGAATCTGCTCTTCATAAACCAGGCTGTAGTCGCCAAGCTGGCTCGCTGGATAAACTTTGACCTCTATTCGGCCTTCTGTTTTATCAGCAATTTCTTTTGCAATCCCGTTCATTAATTTGGTTGCTGGATGATCTGCCGCACTTTGACCTGCAAACTTTAAAACCATCTGCGAAGCAAAAGATGTACCTGCGCCAATCGCTACAAGCATACCTACCAAGGTAACACAAACAATAGATCTCAATTTAAAGCTCATTCTAGACTCTCCATAAGATTTGAATTTAAGAGTGTGACTTACTAACCAGGAACGACATTTGCTACGACCTACTTTTCTCCTTTATGTATGAGTTTAATACAAAAGAACCGCATTTACTTGAAATCCGACCCCTTTCTAACCATTTTGAGTTTACATGCCTCTTATCTAATACCGCAGGCAAAGTGCGTGTATACAGCTAGGAGACTGTCCGAGAATGGTTTTCGGAGTCTGAGCTTACCTGCCCAAACTCTTCGGATTTTTTCGCAAAATAATGCTCGCAATATTAATTATATGGCTGTGCTTATTTTGCGAAAACTTCTCGATTTTGACCAAAATCCTTATTCTCGGACAACCTCCTAGTGCATACAATATTTTTCCTTCAACAGCAATATGTTAAATCAGCCCCACAGGCCTTTTCACGACCTCGCAAGCAACTGTTTTATGGGCTTTTTTCCAGCATCATTCCCAGCCGAAAAATCAGAATTTCTCCGGCAGAAACTGTTATTGCCAGCTAAAATCCGCGCCCAACTCCATGCCGAGTTCAAAGGCGTTTGTATTTAACTCAACGAAATCCTTTGGCACCTTGGCTGCAACCGCCGCGAGCACAGATTT
>JAAELB010000895.1 GCA_024227155.1 Desulfobulbaceae bacterium | reverse complement strand
CCGATCTCCCGGATTAAGAAATTCGTAAACACTAATAGCGTCCTGAACACGTCCTTTTTGTGTTGCATGTGTATTGTGTATGCGTCAGATGCTGGTAAACCACAACTCAATGTCTGTTGTTCATGAGCAGGCTCACTAAGATTTATTAAGCCCCCCTAATGGGAGGCTTACAAATAAATGAGCTTATCCCCAACAGGAATAAGCTCAGACATAGTAAACTTTCTGCTAGCCCCAACAGGACAAGCAGAATAACAAAAGACAATATAAAATAAAACTTGCTCATCCCCAACAGGAAAGAGCAAAACACAATTGTCGAACTATGTCAGCCGTGAGGCTGCCAAATTGGGGTTTAGTGTGACGGCAACACCACCACAGCCAACCACCACACCAGCGAACGCACAAACAACAGATGAAAGACCAACTACTCTAAAGATACGACAGGCACCCTGATATAGCCCCAAAAGGAACTGCTTCCCCATCGGCCATACGTATTAATTTGGGCTTCTG
>JAAELB010000894.1 GCA_024227155.1 Desulfobulbaceae bacterium | reverse complement strand
TGTTCAATATCGAGGCAAACAAAAAATTTTACCACAGGCATATAGTTGATATCTCGGAGTCTCGTGCCTCGCTTACCGGAGGATAAAATTTTTGGTTTAACGAAGAGATTGGGCGAAAAGGCATTAAATCAACGGGCTCATAAATACTGTTCCCCACAAAGGCTCCTTCCACCGGAAAGAGCCTACTTTTTATCTTAACACCAACAGCGATAGTGATACAAGAAAACTTGTCTATTTCATCACTCCAACTAAGGTCCAGCAATTTCTGCTGAGTCAAATCTGACAGACTATTCGTTCTTGCCTAGACATTTTACCACCTTGAATTTTATTGCAAATCGCAAAAACAAAGATATGATGGTATATATATGGTGCTCGATAAATTGCAAATAAACAGGAGTCCAGTACAGGCTTTCAGGTGGCACACACTCTCCAAATTTTGCGTTTTTTATGACAGTCTTCCAGGAGTAACAATGGTTAATGATATTTCCAGCTCGGAAATCAAACAGTTGGTTGAGGACCAGGTCAACCTTCCATCGCCCCCTGCTATTGCTGTGCGAATTTTGAGTACCGTGCAACAGCAGGATTATTCCCTGAATGACCTTGAAAAAATCATTTCAGCCGACGCTGCCCTGACTGGAAAGATGTTACGCATTGCCAATTCTGCATTTTATTCCTTACCCACTAAAATCAGCAACGTGAGCAGGGCACTGGCCGTGCTCGGCACCAATGTCATCAAAAACATCGCACTGTCTTTTGTTATTGCCAGTGATCTGAAAGGTGAAGCAAACTGTTATTTTAACTTTGACTACTTCTGGCGAAGATCTGTAACAGCAGCGGTTGCCGCTGAGCTTGTCAGTGCCAAACTCCACCTTGCAAACGAAGATATTTTTGTAACTGCTCTTTTGCAGGACATCGGTGTTCTGGTGATGTATCTTAACAAAGGAGAAGAGTACAATGATGCATTGAAAAACTGCATTATCCATGGCGGGACTGGTTTGATTCAATCCGAACATGAAAAGTTCCAGTTTGACCACCAGCAACTCGGCTATGTACTCCTTAAAGACTGGGGTCTTCCGGAGTCAATCACCCTCCCCCTGCGGTTCCACCACGAACCTGAATCAGCCCCGGAAGACGTCCAGAAAATTGCATCAATTCTTGACGTTGCTAATTTTCTATCCGCCATCTACAGTGGTACAGAGACCTTAGCAAACTTTAAAAAACTGGAAGAAAAAATGGAGGGCTATTTCTCTTTCAACTCTGATGAAACGAGGGAAATCCTCGATCAGGTCGCCCTGCAAAGCCTTGCTATTCTAGATATATTCGAGGTGGACTCCGGCGATTTAAAGCCTTACTCCCAGATTCTACAGGAAGCAAATGATGAACTGGGCAAGCTGAATCTCTCCTACGAACAACTTGTTTTAGAACTCAAAGAGTCTAAAGAAAAGTCTGAGAGATTCGCAAGAGAACTGCAAGAGGCAAATGCCAAACTCGAGCAACTTGCTTTCAAGGATGGTTTAACTGGAATTTATAATCATCGATATTTCCAGGAAATATTGGACAAAGAAATGGCTCGGGCAAAGCGTTATGGCCATCACCTTGGGCTTTTGATGTTCGACATTGATTACTTCAAAAAAGTCAATGATAGCTACGGCCATCCAGCGGGTGATAAGGTATTGATAAACCTTGCAAAACACATAAGTGACACCATACGGCCAAGTGATATCATCGCCAGATATGGCGGAGAGGAATTTGCTGTAATTCTCCCTGAAACCAAGGGTTCCGTACTGAAAGTTTTCGCCGAACGCTTGCGACGCTGTGCTGCAAACCTCACCACCTCCACAGAAAATGGCCCAATACAGGTTACCATTAGCTGCGGTGGAGCCCTGTTGTCACCCACTGACAGTATCAACAAACAAAACTTTATCGATATCGTAGATAGGGCACTGTATCAGTCCAAAGATAAGGGGCGGAACAGGGTGACTGTTTTACAACTCCCCTGAACTCCTGCAAACCTTGCCATTCAACCGCATAATGCCACACCGAAGGAACTTCACGGCTACAACAACCAGGGGACGCACACCATCTCCCCGCTTGCTTCTGCTGCTTCTTGGACCGGCAGTAACATTAATAGCACTTCTCTTCGGTGGGGGACTGCTGCTCGGGCTATTACAGGCCCTGGGGCATGTTCCATCCCAGAGCTTTGAACTTCTCACCTTGAAACATTTCATAGCTGTACTGACCGATCCGGATTTCTGCAAAAGCCTGCTACTCACTTTTTACATTGCCTTTACATCGACCACGATAGCAGCATTTTTTAGCCTTGGCCTTGCCCTGCTCCTACACCACTATGGCGCTGAAGATCCGCTTCTCCATTTTTTTCTTCAAATCCCGCTCACTGTCCCCCATCTCGCGGTGGGTATCTCCCTACTCATGCTCCTCGCCCCCGCAGGTCTTTTTTCCAGGCTTTTTATTTTTCTCGGAATTATTGAAAGTTCGTCGTCCTTTCCTCTTTTAGTCAATGACCCGTTTGCACTGACCATTCTACTGGTATATATCTGGAAAGAGATCCCCTTTATAACCTTTATGCTTATAACGGTGCTTAAAAACAGCGGTCCGGAACTTGCAGAAGCGGGGGCCACCCTGGGTGCAGATAAATGGCAAAGATTTAAACATATCACCCTACCCACTCTGGCACCCAGCCTTGGTGGTGGTTGTCTAGTCGTTTTTGCATTTACCTTTGGAGCTTTTGAAATACCCTATCTTCTGGGACAGACTTACCCGCTCACCCTCCCAGTATGGGCCTATAAAAATTACAGTGACATAGACCTCTTTGCCCGCCCTGAGGGTATTGCAATCGGCCTTATAATAGCTGGAATTGTGGCACTCTCGATACTCTGCTCCCAACTGCTGCTCGCAGAAGGGAAAAAAAGAGAGGCCTACAGATGAAGAGAAAAAATGTTGCTCTTTTTACCCCCCTGTTTTTTGCAATTCTCCTCCCGTTTCTACCTCTTCTCCTCTGGTCTATCAGTGAAAAATGGTACTTCCCTGCCCTCTTCCCCCAGGAAATTGGTCCAAGGGCCTGGTCTTATGTTTTTAGTACGGCGGGAAGCCAGATAGCAGGCGGTCTTTTCAGCAGTTTTACGCTTGGACTCGCCACCACTTTCATCTCTCTGCTCATCGGTGTACCCGCAGGCCGGGCTCTGGGACTGTACAATTTTCCAGGAAAGAAGCTTGCCGCTTTTCTCCTGATGTTGCCAGTGATTGTGCCGCCACTCTCTGTGGCCATGGGCTTACACCTCTGGTTCATACGTCTGGGACTGGCTGAAACCTTCTTAGGGATGGTACTGATCCACCTCACCTTCTGTCTACCGTACACGATATTTGTTTTATGGGGAGTGTTCAGTGACTATAATCCCGACTATGAAGAACAGGCTCGTTCCCTGGGTGCCTCATCAATAAAGACACTTATACTGATAACGATCCCTATGATATTTCCAGGTATTGTCGTTGCTGCACTTTTTTCATTCCTTATTTCCTGGTCACAATATTTAAGCAGTCTGATAATTGGCGGAGGTAAGATACTCACTCTGCCTATCCTGCTCTTTTCACTGATGGACAGTGGCGACCGCCCTGTGGCCGGGGCTGTCAGCCTGGTTTTCATCCTTCCCGCCTTTATTGCTTTAATTGGCAGTGCCCGCAGCCTTGGCAGGCAGGGATTAAAAGGGGTACGATAATGGGCCAGCTTGAACTCCAGAGAATCACCATCAATCATCTGCAAAAAACAGTGATCCAAGACCTGAGTCTCACTATTGATGATGGCGAACTTCTCTCGTTACTCGGGCCAAGTGGGGTTGGAAAAACCACGCTCCTCAAAACAATTGCCGGCCTGCACCAACCTGTGGCAGGTAAGATTCTGATCGACGGCAAGGAAGTAAATCAACTTCGGGCTGAGAATAGAGACGCCGTACTCATATTTCAGAACCCGTTACTTTTCCCCTTTCTCAACGTCCGGCAAAACATTGGTTTTGGACTAAAAATGAATAAAACCAACAAGGAAACAGCACGAAAGAAGATCGACGAAATGATGCGGATAACCGGTTTAGATACACTGGCTGAGAGGAAAACCCACCAACTCTCTGGAGGGCAGCAGCAACGAGTTGCCCTTGCACGGGGACTGGTCCTTGAGCCATCAATCCTGCTCCTTGATGAACCTCTGAGCAGCCTCGACCTGGAACTGCGTCAAAGAATGCGCAAACTTATCAGAAAGGTTCAAAAACGTACCGAAACAACAATGCTTTTTGTAACCCACGATCAAAGTGAAGCTTTTTCCATCAGTGATCGGATCGCCTTCCTCTTTGACCAGAAACTGCGACAGACCGGTATTCCTGAAGATCTCTTCTACAGGCCTGTGAGCAGTGATGTGGCTCGTTTTTTTGGAAACCACAACCTCATCACAGGCAAAGTCAAAAATGGAAATTTCCTCCTCGGACCAATTCAAATTCCTGTTTTCCACGATGACTCAGACAGTGTCAGTGCAGTGTGCCGCCCTGAAGATGCGCTCCTGTTCCGTAATGACAAACGGGACAGTTTCAAAGCTGAAGTGGTAGAAAAAGAATTTGAAGGTACCCTGACTCGCTATAGAGTACGAGGAGAAACAGTTTCTCTCACCATTTTAAAAAATGATTCAACTCACCGGGTTGGCGAGTCGGTATGGATCACATTGCCCCCTGAAAAAATTCATATTTTCAGAAAGTGAACAGGCAGGAAAAGCACTGGCAAAGAGAGCGACACAGTACCGGATTTCACCCTATAAACATTTGATTAATTGATGAATTTATGCTAGCAGTTATAATTAACTGCTCACGACTAGCCCCCTGTTCCTCCACCCTACCCCATTCTCTTATTATGACTACTCCACAATATAATTTTATAATCATTGGCACAGGCCCTGCGGGTCTTGCAGCAGCCATGACCGCAGCAAAATCTGGCAAGAAAGTCCTTGTACTCGAAAAAGAGGGGTCTTTAGGAGGAGTCTGTGTCAACACCGGAACCTTCCCCTCTAAAACCCTGAGGGAAGCTGTCCTTCATCTCACAGGTCATCTAAAAAGAAATGTTTTTGAAAAGGATGAATGCTCCACCCATAATGCAGAGATTTCCATGGAGCGATTGAAACAAAGGTTACACAATGTAAGAACCGAGGAACACGCGATTATAGGTTCCCAACTGGAACGTAATGGTGTCGATATAATACGAGGCAATGCGAGTTTTATTGATCCTAACACCATCCTTGTTGAACAACTGGGTAAGGACCACACCATTCAGGTACGAGGGGATAAAATTCTCATTGCAACCGGCTCAAAACCTCGCAACCCCAAAGATATCCCCTTTGACCATAAGGTAATAGTGGACTCCACCTCAATTCTCACCATTGAGAGGATCCCTGAAAGCCTCATTATTCTTGGGGGAGGAGTGATTGGTTCCGAGTATGCCACCATCTTTGCTGCCCTTGGAGTAAAGGTGACACTCCTGGACAAAGGTGATCGCCTTCTCAAATTCCTTGATCACGAAATAACTGAAGAACTGCAAAAAAATTTCCCTAAAGATAATGTCAACTACATCAGCAAATGTGGCAATTTCGACATTGAAAAAATTGGCAGTGTTGCCCAGGTAACTCTGGACGACGGCTCGGTATACAAAGCCGACTGTCTCTTTTTTGCGTTGGGAAGAGAAGCCAACACAGAGAGCCTGGCCATAGAAAACGCTGGGATCAGGCTCAACGAGTACCACTACATTCAGGTCAATGAACTGTACCAGACTTCTACAGCAAATATCTATGCTGTAGGTGATGTGATTGGCTGGCCAAGCCTGGCTGCCACATCAATAGTCCAGGGAAGACTGGCGGCGCTCAATGCGCTCAAAACCCGTGTTGAAACATTCCCAACCATTTTCCCCTTCGGTATATACACCATCCCTGAAATATCCTACGTCGGAATCACTGAAGAAGAGGCCCTGGAAAAAGACTATAAAATTGTGATAGGCAAATGTATGTACCATGAACTGCCAAGGGGACAGATATCCGGCGAATGTGAAGGGATGCTGAAAATGATCGTCCACAAAGACACCAGAGAGATACTGGGCGTTCACATAATTGGCGGAGGGGCAACCGAGGTCGTCCACATAGCCCAGATGGCACTGATCCATAATGACAAGATAGATATCTTTATTGATAATATCTTTAACTATCCAACCTATAGTGAAGCTCTGAAAATTGCTGCACTGTCCGCATCTAATAAAATTTAACCAGCCGGTTCTTCTGTTGTTTGTCTTTTTTGTAGATGAACAGACAACTTTACAAAATGGTCCTCCATACACATTGTAACACCACTTAAAGCCCCCTTATTTATAGATGGATTTTCACATATCAGTAAAAACAGGAGAAATTTCATGTCGAGTAGTTTTGGTACTCTTTTTAAAATCTGCACATTCGGCGAATCCCACTGCAAAGCTGTTGGTGTCGTAATAGACGGGTGCCCTCCAGGCATGCCCCTCACCGAAGCGGATATCCAGCCACAGCTTTCAAGGCGACGCCCTGGGCAAAGTGCTCTTTCCACGGATCGGCAGGAAGCTGATCAAGTGAGCATCCTGTCAGGGACTGAAAATGGTAAAACCCTGGGCACTCCAATTGCTCTGCAGGTAGCCAATAAAGACCAGCGTCCTAAAGATTATGGCAATATGCGCGATATCCCCCGCCCCTCACACGCCGACTACACCTATCAGATGAAATATGGCATTCGGGCATCCTCCGGCGGTGGACGATCAAGCGCAAGAGAGACCATTGGTTCGGTGGCGGCAGGCTCGGTGGCTGAAAGGGTGCTTACAGACAAATATAATATAGAAATTGTTGCCTGGGTAAGCAGCGTTGGTGACATTGATGCCAGGGAGATAAATCCGGCAAACCTCACAAGGGAGACAGTTGATCAGACTATAATTCGCTGTCCAGATAGTGATGCTGCTGCAAAGATGGAACAACTTGTCGCCGAATTAAAAGAGGCAGGTGACTCCGTTGGTGGCGTGATTGGCTGTATAATCAAGGGGGTACCACCGGGGCTTGGGGAACCGACTTTTGAAAAACTGGAGGCCAAGCTCGCCCAGGCAATGCTTGCTATCCCTGCAACAAAGGGTTTTGAGGTAGGTTCCGGCTTCGCGGGAACAAGGCTTAAAGGATCACAGCACAATGACCCTTTCATCAAAAAAGGTGATCGACTGGGAACAGTGACCAATAATTCCGGCGGTATCCAAGGCGGTATTTCAAACGGTGAGTCCATTACTCTTCGCATTGGTTTTAAACCCCCCGCAACCATATCCCTACCCCAGGAGACTGTAGATTTTGCGGGTGACAGTGCAACACTTGAAGCAAAAGGACGCCACGACCCTTGTGTTGTCTCCCGTGCAGTTCCCATAGTAGAGTCGATGGCAGCTCTTGTGGTACTTGACATGCTACTCCGCCAGGAATCAAGAAATAGTGTAAAATATTAACACCTCAGCCCGGCGACAAAAAAACCGTCAGGTAAGCTGAAAATACAGGCAGCAACCGGACAAATAGTACTTGAATCTCTTGGCCAAAAAAGCTATTAAAAGGGGTTTAGGACGGTATTGGTTGTGTATTGCTGTAATAACTGCCGGTCGACTGTCCACTACCCCTCGGAGTCTAATGATTCTTTGAGGGGTGTAAGTGGTTTGGTGGTATCTGTTTACTACTAACTTCCTGTACGCTCTTCAGATTTCTTGTTTTGATGACAGCATATCAGGAGTAAGGCGTAAAATAGTAAATTTTATCTTTATCACGGCATTTGAAATTCTGGTCCAGGAAGACAACCAGACTACTCTTAACCGGTGGTAATATATTCCCCTGACGGAAACACAAATGACTCCGAAACGCCCGGTCCTCAGTTGGTATTTAGATCGCTTTTCTCCACCCGAAGGGTTGCTTCTTCTTATTCTCAGTGTCATCGTGGGTGCAACCACTGGACTAGCTTCCGTCTTTTTCGTCAAACTGATCTTTGCCATACAGGACTTTTCATACGGTACAGTGTCAGTAATATTCCCCTTTGTCGGCAAATGGATATATGTAATTATCCCTGTTTTAGGCGGGCTACTGGTCGGTCCACTGATCCTTTTTGCCCAGGAAGCTAAAGGGCACGGTGTCCCTGAAGTAATGCAGGCACTTATCCTCAGAGGTGGCCGAATCAGAGCACGTGTGGCTGTTGCAAAAATAATGGCATCGGCTCTTTGTATAGGTACCGGCGGTTCGGCAGGCCGTGAAGGACCTATTATCCAGGTTGGCTCTGCCCTTGGTTCTTCTCTTGGACAGATCCTGCGTCTCTCCGATGAACGTATCCGTAATCTTGTTGCCTGTGGTGCCGCTGCAGGTATCGCTGCAACTTTCAATGCACCCATTGCCGGCGTGGCCTTTGCCATTGAGGTTCTGATGTGCGGCCTGCAGATGCGCAATTTCGGCAATGTTGTCATCGCCGCGGTTTCCGCATCGGTGGTCAGCCGTACCATCGTTGGAGATACCTTCGCCTTCCAGGTACCGACCTACACCCTGAACAGCTCCGTTGAAATCCTTCTTTACTTAGTATTAGGACTCACCGCCGCTATTGTCGGTATCATGTTTATCAGAATGCTTAATTTCAGTGAAAATCTCTTCGACAACTGGGATTTTCCGCAAATCGTAAAGCCAGCAATCGGTGGTCTGCTCCTCGGTCTTTTAGGTCTCGCTTACATGAATTTGCCCGGCCTCTCTTTTCCAGCAGGATCAGGTGCACATGGTGCGGGTCTTGTAACCCCGATTCCTCATATGTACGGTTCCGGTTTCCCATTTATAGAAGCAGCAATTCAAGGCAAGGCTGCTCTCTGGATTCTGGTAATCCTGGTTTTCATCAAACCTCTGGCTACTTCCTTCACCCTAGGCTCAGGAAACTCAGGCGGTGTCTTTGCACCGTCACTCTTCGTCGGAGCCATGCTAGGCGGGGCCATGGGCCATCTTTTTTCCTACTGGTTCCCATCAATAGGCAATAATACCGGTGCATTTGCTCTTGTAGGAATGGCCGCTCTTTTCTCCGCAACTGCACGGGCACCACTCACTGCGATGCTCATTGTCTTTGAGATGAGTAACGACTACTTTATGATCCTGCCCCTTATGGTTGCAGGGGTCACCGCCAGCTACTTCTCTCAATGGCTACACCCTGAATCCATCTATACAATGAAACTTGCCAAGAGAGGTGTCCGCTTCTCTGAGGGCCGTGACATGGATATCATGCAGGGTGTCAAGGTGAGTGAGGTAATGAAAAGCAAACCGGTAACCATCCACAAAGATGCATCTTTGTCCGAGGTAATGGCGCTGTTTCAGGAAAAAAACATACTTGGTTTTCCGGTCCTCACTGACAATGATAAGCTCTGGGGTATCGTTACCCTTCAGGACGTACACCGGGCCCAGTCATCAGAGGATTTTAACTCCAAAGGATTAACTGTTGCTGATATCGCGGTGGAAGAGGCCATAACCATCTATCCAGATGAACCGATCTGGCTTGCCATTCAGAAGATGTCACCACGGGACTTGGCACGACTCCCCGTAATCTCAAGAGATGGCTCCAACACCCTCTGTGGGATCATTAGCCGAAGCGATATCCTGAGGGCCTACGATGTTGGTGTGGTCCGTAAACAGAGAGGGCAAATAGTTGAGCATCAGGTTGAACTTAGACAAGCAAAGGAAAACGGCTTCGTTGAATTTGTCCTGCAAGAAGAAGACACCTGCAGTAACGCCATGGTCAAAGATCTGTCACTGCCGGATACCATAAATATGGTATCCATAAAGCGGAGTGGTCAAATTATTATCCCCCGTGGCCATACGGAGCTCCAAGTTGGCGATGTAATCACGGTGTATGGACGACTGAAGGACATCGAGGGCATAAAAGATCTCCTCAACAGCTGTGTCCTCGAATC
>JAAELB010000893.1 GCA_024227155.1 Desulfobulbaceae bacterium | reverse complement strand
CTAAATTATCTCATATTCATTTCCCCGCTAATGAATTAGCAAAAAAAAGTATTCTTCAAATGGGAGAGGATGAAAAATACGTATTCAATTTCGGCTGTCCTCGAATGGATAGTATAAAGGAAATTATAGAAAATCATCTAAAGTAGTCAGCCAAGGCCGCGCTTAACAAAATGCTGTAGTGGACGCTAAACAAATGCACCACTAAGCTCAACCGTTGAACGACATAGCCAGCGAGAACCACGAAGTATTAATGGGCCGAAAATAGCACAACAAATACTAAGTACCTTTTTAACCTACACAACTGGGGGCTGCAAATGAATACCATCGCAAAATTGACCATTGTAACTTGCATTTCAATAGTTATAAGCGGCTGTGCTGGAATGTTAGCTGACGGTATGGTGAGAGCGACCTCAACCGGTGAAACCTATGCTGAACTCGCTCCAATTCCAACCCCTATTAACACTGATGGCCGCATATACATTTACAGAACAGAGTCTGCAACGAAGAATTCACTGGAGTACGGGAAAGGTATATCAAAAAATTATATTTTCTGCGTTGTCGATGATCAGGGTTTTTGGCTGCTGTGGGAGGTATTCATGTATAAAGACCTGCCGCCTGGGCTGCACGAGATATCCTGTAGCACCAAAGCGAGCCAGAGGGGTACTCAAAAATTACAGCTGTCGTTGCAGGAAAATAACGAACTTTATGTCAGGATAGACGTCATAGAGAACAAAATAACACCGGTTCTGGTTGATGCTGCGATTGCAAAAGCGGAACTATCCAATTTACCGCTTTTAAAAACTGGGCCCAAAAAATGGGAGCGAGTTGAATAAAACCTTGTCGTCCAACCAGGCAGTTCACCTAACCCCAAGGACCTCGCGGCCCTTGGGGTCGATGAATGCCGCCGTTCGGCTACATGATATGATGATGAAAAAGGTAATACTAATCGCATGTCTAATAGGATTAATTATGGGTTGGTTCAGCAAAACTATAGGAAAAGAATATGAGGTAGCTGATATCTATAGAGACCTTCGGAATAAGATTCTATCTTTAGATCCGGCAAAGATTGGTCTCTCTCCATCGGCTTCAAATCGAGTATGGGGTGTGCTGATGGAAACTGGTTATAAAGATGCTGTAGCTACCCTTGTCACAATTGCAGACGGTACTGTGAGCCTTTATTTTAGCAATGGTGGTGGAATAATTGGAGTTGGTGAACATGATGGACCTCGTAAGGCATGTGATTCATTCCTATCTATGGCTCCAAAGTATATTGAGCATGCTAAAATAACAAAAAAATTCTCTCTGCCGAAGGAAGGAAATACGCGGTTCTATTTTTTGACCCATGACGGCATTTTTACGGTCCAATACAATGAGGATGATCTCGGCAATGAGCGAGTCCCTCTTTCACCTCTTTTTTTGGAGGCTCATAAGGTTATTACTCAAGCACGAATTGTTGATGATCATTTAAGAGCAAGTTTTCAAAACCTAATGCACGCAGTGACAACTGGTGACTTATCGGGGGTTAAAAAATTTCTTGAAGAAGGCGCTGATCCTAATAGAACTGATAATACTGGTCTGTCTCCACTGATGGCGGCAGCTTATAGTGGTAAATTTGAGGTGATGAAGACACTCATTGAATATCGTAGCAAAATCGATGATAAAGATACTTCTGGATATTCCGCACTTATTTTTGCTTCGAATACAGGCCATGTTGATTGTACCAAGTTCCTAATTGAAAAAGGTGCCGACGTTAATACCAAAGATAACGATGGTTCAACACCTATAATGTTTGCGTCACAACATGGCTATAATGAACTTGTAAAACTTCTTTTAAAAAATGGTGCTGATCCAACAATAATTGGCAATCATGGCCTGTCAGCAATCGGGTTTGCAAAGCAAAATGGTCATAAAGAAACAGAACAGATCCTACAGAGAAAATAAACCAAAAGCCGAACAAAAGCTTTGAGCAGGATGCTCATTACGCTTCGCTTCATTCGTACCTCTCAAGCTTGGCGTTATAAACTAGCAGGAGGAAAGATGAAAATAATCAAAATCCTTCCATTTCTTTTTTTTTGCTACATTTTAATGTTCTCTCCACTAAGTTTGGCAACAGAATCAATTCGATTGGCTTTAACGGAAACTCCACCCTTGATG
>JAAELB010000892.1 GCA_024227155.1 Desulfobulbaceae bacterium | reverse complement strand
ATCGCAAATACCTTTATAATCATGGCCCGATACTTCGAGATCCTTCTAAAACTGAGGATATATAATTACTGCAAATTAACAACTAATAGTTGTTCTAGCGCCGAAATGTAATGAATAGTATAAAATCCTTATGGAAACCCCCAAATCGAAACAATAGTATATCAATGTACGACTTGGTATATGATGATGGCCACGGTATTGTTCCTCCTGTCCCCAAAAAGTAGTTACCACCACAAAACAAATAATATCTGATAAGATGATAAAAAGAACTGAAAAACATATACATCCATGGAATCTTGAATGATTTGTGAATAACTGAACATAAGGACACGTTTCGTTTGTCATTCTGTCATCTCTTTTTTTAAGCTCAATTTTCAAATTTGTGAATTTATGGGACAATTTGGTGTTACTGTTGCGCCCACATCTTCTTCTGTAACACAAAATATCAAACATATTTGAAAAATTCTTTCTTACATGTGCTAGTTTTTCAAGTGTCTTCACATCAACCAAATCTCAAAAAACTCATTGTTTTATATGATGTCAAAACATCTAAGCAGATGTGGTGGTAACATTGCATGAGAGTGAAAATTTGCTCAAATTTCTGATGCTATCAGAAGTTGTGAACTCAAACAGCTCAGAAACCTGGATGGTAAATAAAAGGAATGCTATTAGTATCTAAATGATAAAATAACTAGTCAATATATCACAAAATTCCATACATATCATTCACCAATACATGTTACCACCACCGGGACAAAATGTTTGGGACATTATTTTGAAAAATCCATAATGGTTTTGAGGTTAGTGTCATTAGTTCCCACCATGTTGTTCTCATAAGTGGAAATTAATGTAACATTTCTAAAAAAACTTGTTTTGTGGTTGTATCCCATGTGTCAACTTAAATTTTATGAATATAGTGCAAATAAAATATGTAACCACCACAACGGGACATTTGTTACCACCAGCGTGGGACATTTGGTTACCACCAGCAAATAACACCACCAATCATGAGAATTCAATTTGTATTATGTTTTATTTGTGAAGCACACCATGCATGAATGGCATTCTATGAATAATTACATTGTAAATTATGCACACTAAAAATAAATTGTCCATTTTGTGGACACATTGTGGTGGCAACGGTACAATATGTCCTGTTACCACCACATTTAACACCAGTATATTTGCTGTGAAGAAAAATATAATAATGATTTCAAACATTGTTCACATAGGACTATTAAGTCCTACAAGTATACATTTGTATCCTAGAAAATTCAAAATGGGACACATGTCACACATAGGAGGACCAATACCGTGGCCATCATCATATATGATATAATTAGAATAGAAATGTTAAATAAAAGTGCCAATATCAGCGCCGGCATTTGAAAAGGTTAATTAAATTAAAACTCCAAACCTCCCACTCACAGTCACAAGTAATTTTGTAATTTGAATGTTACATGTTGAAATGGTGATAGTTCACTGATTTAATAACACATTTCATCATCAGAATTAGTATTTATAATTATCACACCGTCTCT
>JAAELB010000891.1 GCA_024227155.1 Desulfobulbaceae bacterium | reverse complement strand
GGGGGACCACAAATTATGTGGGCGGGAGGCAAAATTTTTACATCCCTTGCAACGACTTTGGAAGCAGTAGTTCATTTTCCCTCGCTTGTATGCCTGGAACCACACTTCGCTAGGTAGGTATAATTACAGTATGTAATAAACAAATAAGGTTAGAACTATTTTTGTTTGTTTATTAATAGTAAGTATACCTACCTGTCAATAGCCCACCCCTTTCCCTAAATGGGAGTCTCCATACATATTTATAACTTTTTTGTATGATGGAAATTTTAAAGAGAAAGGGGTTTGCTGCCACCCCACCAGGGGCGTCGGTGCATGTGCAGTACACTGTTAGCGTCCCGAATGGCAGCACCATCTATCAAATTGCGCTGAGCGCACACGGGTCGGGAGGGAGGTACCGTCCCGAGTACATGCGCATCAATACTTTAGCAGCTTTATTTTTATAGTTAGCACCTATACCCCTACGAGGGAGAACCTTTTACCCATCTCCTCGGCATAGGACATCTGAATGACCAGCCATGGGGTTGTCATGAAGCCTTTCTAACTATATAAAGTTGGGGTAGTAAAAACGCAATTGTAGCTCACTTTTATTT
>JAAELB010000890.1 GCA_024227155.1 Desulfobulbaceae bacterium | reverse complement strand
TAAGATTTATTAAGCCCCCCAAATGGGAGGCTTACAAATAAAGGAACTTATCCCCCACAGGAATAAGCTCAGACGTAGTAAAACTTTCTGCTAGCCCCCACAGGACAAGCAGAATAACAAAAGACAATTTAATATAAAACTTGCTCATCCCCAACAGGAAAGAGCAAAACACAATTGTCGAACTATGTCAGCCGTGAGGCTGCCAAATTGGGGTTTAGTGTGGCGGCAACACCACCACAGCCAACCACCACACCATCGGAACGCATACACAGAAAAATTACTCAAAGAGACACAACAGGCACCCTGATGTAGCCCTGGAAGGAGCTACTTCCCCAACGGCCAAACGTTTTAATCTGCGCCTCAGGCACCCCTTGCATTGCTGCAAAAGTTGCAGCCCCGATCCTAGCCGAATGTGGCTTGATTCTAGGATCCAGATCGAATCTAGCCACTACCTCCTTCAGAAGTTTTGAGTAAAGGGCGTAAGTCATAGGGGTGCCATCAGCCCAGCAGAATAATTGGCCAGGGAGGGAACCTCTCAAAACAAGAAACCTATTCATTAGACGGATGGGACAAAACTTAGAACCATTAGCTTTAACCTTGACTTTGACAGGGTCCCCAATATGATGTTTGAAGCTTCTAAATTTCAGTCTGAATGAAGAATGCTTGAGCTTAATGTCTTGAATTTGCAAGGCATTATGGGACTTGGCCATTTCACCTGGCCTTAAAAAACCGTAAAAGGAAGC
>JAAELB010000889.1 GCA_024227155.1 Desulfobulbaceae bacterium | reverse complement strand
GGATTACATAAATAAAGAAAAATACGAGGGAGTGGGGTATCGATTTTGGAGTTTTTGCGATAGTATTGTTGATCATAGTCAGATGGAAGATGTTGGTTTCAAATAACCTGGTATTAACCAGCAAGCGTACTGCAAGATCACTCAGTCAGCAAACAATTACTGTGATATTGATTATGCAATTGGTTGATGCTGGCTCATACCTCGGGATTACCACGTTTCTATTTCTAACTTTTTAATGCGGTTACGAAGAGTGCTCGGGTTCACGCAGAGAAGTGCGGCAGCACCACCTGAACCGCTGATTTTACCGTTGGTCATTTTCAAGACGCCCCTGATATGCTGTCTTATGACATCATCAAGATTATATGATCCCCCAACGGAATAGTCTGCAGTCCTTGCAGATCTGGAAGGTGTACGTTTCAGATGCTCAAAGGACAAAGGACAAAGGACCCTGGGGGCTGATTATGAGTGCTCTTTCGATAATATTCTGCAACTCACGGACATTACCTGGCCAATCGTAATCAAGAAGTTGGTCTATGGCTCCGGGCGCCAATGATGGAACGGAGGGTAGTTTCAGTTCTTTAACTTTCAAGTCTATGAAATGCTGAATCAACGCAGCAATATCTACCATTCTCTCGCGAAGGGGCGGAACCATAATGGGGAACACGTTAAGGCGGAACCAGAGGTCTTCGCGAAAATCACCACTATTAACCATCTCCTCCAGTTTGCGATTGGTGGCTGCAATAACACGTATATCCAACGAGATTGTGTCAACGCCTCCGAGACGTTCTATTTCCTTGTTTTGTAGGACCCGGAGAAGCCTTGTCTGGGCCTGTAATCTCATCACCTGATAACCGGTGCAGTTCCTTCTGCATGTAACGATTGTCATCGGCAAGAAGGTCCTTCAGTTTTAACACCTTACGGTGCTCAAGAGCATTGGAGACTGCAACGAAAAAAGGTTCTCGCAGGGTTGAATAGAGGGAGATGTGGTGCTCTTCAAAGCGATCATTCCCCCTGGCAAGGAGAGTAAGGGCTCCTGCCACTTTGTCTTCCACGAAAAGCATGAGGCTCATGACTGAAGAAAGAGGCTCTTGTAAGGCAGAAAGCATATGTGCTGTGATGGGGTCTTTGGCCGGATTGTTGCAGATATAGAGTGAAGGCATTTTATCACCTGACACCTCTTTCATCCCATTTTTTGCCTCATCAAGAAGAGGGATGAGCACGTCGAGATTTCTATACCCACTTTGATTGGCATGGGCAATAATCCGTATTGCACTCATGTCCATCTCGTACCGCTCTAGGTAGAGGTTGTCTGCTGGCATATGTTGTGAGATATAATTAAAACACTCCTGGAGTCCTCTGGCAATATCAAGGTTACCGCATATCCTCAAGGTTGCCTGACGGAAAAATTCATTTTCATCCATATAAATCTCTGTAGAAAGTTGCTATATACGGCAAAAATACCATTAGTTGCCAAATGTGGCGAAGGAAAAACGTCGTATTTGGCCAGCAAAAAAATTGATTAGACGTAACAGTCTGTAATTAAAGAAGCAATTCTTTTGGCACGATCTTCGCTAGTAGTTAAGCTAAGATTACCCTGGTTTTCGGAGGAAGAAAGAGATGAACTATCATTATGTTGAATACATGAGCCTGTTGATTTAATAGCATTTTTGTTCAATATCGAGGCAAACAAAAAATTTTACCACAGGCATATAGTTGATATTCCGAGGATAAAATTTTTAGTTTAACGAAGAGATTGGGCGAAAAGGCATTAAATCAACGGGCTCATATCTCTTTCCTGATGACTATTCAGTCGTGGATGAACGTAACGAATATACCAACGCATTGGGCAGAATTCGTCATCGCAGGTAACTTGAAAAACTGACGTATAGTAGAAAGAGGGGACGAAAATGATGGAGATGAACCAGAAGATAATTCAGCCTTTGTATTGGGATATATTGGAATCTGCTCACTTATTTTTTCTAGATAGAGGTTTTGAAAAAACAACAGTGACAGATATTTGTGATAACCTTAATATCACTATTTCTCAATTCAGTGTTCTCTTTGAGTCATTGGATGAGGTATTAGAAACATTATGGACAAGATAATGGCATTACACGACTCAACACAACCCATTGCAACCTGTTCAGCCACCTCCTGCGTAGATCAGGATGGGAGAGAGTTGTTTTTCAAACGCAATCCGTCTGTTGCTGAGCATTGGATCAATGACACACTCAACAAAGACACTTCGATACAGAACATAAGAAAAAGCAGATGAAAATACTTATTACCACCTATGGAACTTTAGGAGATGTTCTACCGTATGTTGCTCTGGGAAAAGGGCTATTGCACGCCGGCCATCAGGTTATAGTAGGGACAAGTGATCGCTTTAAAGACTTCGTCGAAGATCATGGCCTGACATTTGGCCATATGGATGATGGATTACTTGCAATTATTGACACCGACCAGGGAAAGGCTATGCTCGAAAACACCACCAATATTTTCGATGCGTTCAAGCAGAATATTAAACTTGGAAAGCAGATTAAACCGCTGCAGACAGCACAGCTGCTTGAAACATGGGAGCTTGCCAAAAGTGTCAAACCGGATTTTCTTCTCTATCACCCTAAAACCGGTGCTGCCCCGCATATAGCAGAAAAATTAGGCATTGGTTGTGCGCTTGTAACCCCGATACCTATGCTTGTTCCAACATCTGAGTGGCCCTTTCCTGTGTTACCCAGAGTTAAGCTTGGCGGCTGGTATAACAGACTGAGTTATACAATTATTGCCGGCCTAAGCGGAATTTTTCTGGGGAAGTATATCAAAAAAATTCGTCATGATATTGGCCTGAAACCTATGGCAAAATTTGATTTATTAAAAAATGGTGATGGTCAGGCCATTCCTGTTCTTAATATAGTCAGCGAGGCTGTTTTATCCCGTCCCGCCGACTGGCCGGCAAATGCCTATATGACCGGTTACTGTTTTCTGCAAAGAGAAAAAGATTGGGCACCTTCAGCAGATCTGCAAGATTTTCTTAATGCTGGTTCTCCGCCTGTTTACGTTGGCTTTGGTTCAATGGCCGGGTGTGACCCAGAGCAATTAACAAGAACAGTTGTCGAGGCTTTGCAAGGTGCTGGTGTCCGAGGTATTATAGCAACTGGCTGGGGAGGGATGAAGTGTGATGACCTGCCAGACTCTATCTTGGGAATTGACAGTGCCCCCCATGACTGGTTGTTCCCTCGGGTAGCAGCAGTGGTGCATCATGGCGGTGCGGGCACAACTGCCGCAGGACTCCGTTCAGGGAAACCATCTGTTATCCTGCCGTTCTTTGGGGATCAGCCATTTTGGGGACATCTAGTGCACTCAGTTGGCGCGGGTACCAAACCAATTCCCCGGAAGAAGCTTACTGCAGATAAACTGGCAGCAGCGATAAAGGAAGCAGTATCAAATCCTGATTTTCATAAAAGAGCAGAACTGATTGGCAAAAAAATTCGACAAGAAGATGCGGTCGGCAATGCTGTCACTGTTATTGAGAAGATATTGAAAGACGTTTAATCATGGTATGGGCCCGTACAGGAATTATCCTTTCCTTTCTGTTCAAATGAACACGCTGGCCCTGTGTATAATCTGACAATGTTTACTAAACCAGTGGAGATACAGTGATGATTCTAAAACAATATGATGACCGTCCTGCCCTGAATTCCTGTACTCTGGAGGGTCTAACACCGATGAACGGTAAATAAGACGGTATAAGTGCCTCGAAGGTCTCACTCCGTTCACTATCTGCTGGTTATTTTAAGTACCCGATTTAAAAACAGTCTCCAGATTACTCGGAGTCTGCGCTACCTGTTTTTTATGACAGGTTTTCTGGAGTAAGGCACTAAATTACCAGGTCGATCCCTATATCGGATGCGACCATTATTGCTATTATTGCTACGTTCTCAACCAGGCTGAAACAGGTTGGAGTAAAGAAGTTCTCTATCATAAGGACATAGTGGTTTTTTCAAAAGATCATACCTATTGGCTAAATCTTAGAAAAGATTTAACTGCATTGAAAAAGGATATGAATTTGAGCATTCATTTGTAGTACTATCGAAGCTACCAAAATGGAGACTTACACTGCCCCCAAACCATTCGAGAGTTATCCTGGATTCCAGACAGACAGGCAACTTGCTCTCAATAATCTTGAAATTTCGTTGGTTGACAATCCTCTCGTAGGTCTAATCAAGGATCTTAATACATTGCCATACCTGTTCACTTTGCAATGCTGCTATGGTCATTTTTTAACCACCGATGGGGAGGAGATATCGGATCCTGACTTTTCAGGTTCCTGGCCAGCCTGAATAAGCTTGCTCATTTCTCGAATTATATCAGGAAGGGGTCAAGTCTGCTCTTGACTCATCTCATAAGTAAAATGTTTACGGACTACACGCTGTTGAGAGAGTGCGAGAAAAAATGGGCAATTTAAAAGGACCTTAACAGCTTGTTTTTGCTGTTAAGGTCCTAAAAATCAATGGTCGGGATGAGAGGATTTGAACCTCCGACCCCTTGTCCCCCAGACAGAAGTATATTTTACTGTTTCGGTGACTTACAGCTTTAAGGGGAGTTTTCAGGGGAACCGTGTTGTTGTTTTTAGTACTTTCGGTGAAATATTATGACTCCTTGTCTGTATGTTTTTTTGCTATAGAGATATAAAAAGGGATTGACGCTGCAGGTCGATACTTTCTTTGAGCCCCATACTTGTATTCAATCATAATATAAAAAAGTCCTTCATCGTTTACATTCATGTCAGCTACGTCAATACTAAGTGTGGCAAAAGACCCTGTGGCTGGTAGCTCTGCTTCGTGCTCAGCTACTGTGATTTCGCCTTCTGATTCTGATTTTATTGTAATTTGTATTGATAGCTTTTCGTCTTTATCACCTGTTTTGTGCCATGTACTGGATATAGTAAACGGGGTAATCTTTAATTCTTTGGAATCTTTGCTTATGTCATGAATTGGGATGTTGTTGAGAGTGTTTATGTAGCTAATGTCTCTAGTGTTAGGGTTGACTAGCACTTGCTCACAAAGAACAGACCATACATGATTGATCATTTTACACCTTGTTTTGTTTTAATATTAATTGGCGTTATTGTACTTCTGCAAATCGTTTAGTTGGGAGTTGCACAATTGTTGAGGTAAAAGCGGAAGACGTTGCTGGTTGCTGCTCGGGGGTGATGAAGTGTATCTTAACGTCAGGGGCCATTTTGGTAGTAGATTTTTTTACGCTTTCCACTCTTTGAGCAATTGCTTCTTTGCAAAATTCATTTAGATTTTGATTAATATTATGAGCTGTGGAAACGGCGTCTCTGTGGAGTTCTTCTCCAATTCGTATATTAAACGTTCCCTTGTATGCTTTTTGAGGTTCCCTGCCAATGAGTTCGCATGTTTCAAGATAATCGTCTACAGCGGCAATAAATTCAGCCTTTAATTCTTTTAGGTCAATAGCCTCATAAGTAACAACGTCATTGATGAATTGAATTTTTCCGAAAAGGATTTCATTGTCTATATCAAACTCTATGGATCCTGTGTATCCACTATGGGTAAAAAAATTATTTTTCATATATATCCATCCTCCTTCAGTTTGTTGATAATCAAGTCCACTTGATAGGGACGGAGGGTCTTAGGGTTGTGAGGTTTATGTAGCAATAGGAGGGAGTTCTTTTCTTTGTTGTAGAACTTAACCCTAGAGCCATCTCCTTGGAGTAATTTATAACCAAAATGCAGCATGATGCGCTCAACTTGCGGCCATTTGAAGTCAGTTGGCTTGTTTTGAAGTTTGTCTAATGCTTTTGATAGAGCCGGCATTCAAAATGCCCCTTTACTTTACTTGTATTGGTTTTATCGTCAAGATGCAACTAAAGTTTAGTTACAAAAAGCTAATAGTTCATCAGTTTATTAGTGAAACGCCACAGTGGATGCATGAAGGAGCATCCTCCTTATTAAATTTCGTACAGCTCCAACAACGCCTGGTGAAGGGGTTGGCGGTCGGATCCACGTATTGCGAGGCAGGTTGGATGGCATTGGCCCTGGGGAGAAATGCCAAAATAAGTGTCACAATCCATGAGAAAATCAGGGTAAGAAGCATCATGAGAGGGACGCTTTTCCCCCTGCTCTTTGCCAATTTGAAATTAATGATGAATGGCAGTGCCGCTAAGAGCATCGCCGACATGATAAAAAAGGTGAATATGGCGGCTCCGTGAAATTCTGGCATAGTTGGATCCTAAAATAATTTTGTATTTTAACACGAAGAAAAAAAAATCTGGTCCCGATTGTTTTCTTCTGTTCTCACGCTGATTGCAAAATCCATTGAAACTATTGGCTAACCAAAATTTATACTTTTCATTACACTTCTTAGCCACGAACTCCCTTCTGGAGCAACCAACCAGCCCAACGCACCACTGTTAAGTAATACTGTTAGCCAGTATGTCACTCTAAACGAAAGTTTTTTAGATTTGTGTCTCAAGAAGCTTTGTGCAATAGCAGCACCTGGCCACCCTCCAAGCAAAGATAACATGTGAAGCGTACTTTCCTGGGTTCTCCATGTACCCCATTCAGCAGCATTCTTGTCTTTAGCATACATTGCAAATGCGATAATGCTCATGACTGCATATAAACCTACTATAGTTAAAGGGATTAGGTTTTCCTTTAAAAGAAAAAACAAAAGGCATGCAAAGCTACTGAGTAGAACAATAGAAAAAGCTTTCTGCTTTAATTCACGGCCATTATTTTTATGTCCTTTTAGAGGACGTACTTCTACAGCACATTTACGCCCCTTTGGGTCGGTGGAAATGAAATAATTGACTTCAAGCCCTTTCATAGGTGGTTTGTGACTTCTGCTGTAATCATTGATATGAGTAAATATTGTTTTACCACCTGATTTCGGGATTATGAATCCAAAACCTTTTTTATCATTCCAATTTGAGATAGTTCCACTTTGCATATTCTTGCTTTTATTAAAGGGTTAGCGCCGCATTAAGCGCCCAAAAAATGTTTGTTTAACATGTTGGGAAACGAAGTGTAATCCCTGGTTTTATACCTTTTAAATGCCTTAGTTTATTTTTTCTACAACAACCGCTGTTCCATAGACTAAAAGCTCTGACATCCCAGCAGCTATCGCACTTGTGGTAAATCTTACGTTGACTATAGCATTAGCCCCTTTATTTTCAGCTTGTGCAACCATCCGATTTATAGCTTCTTCTCGGGCTTCGACTAACATTTCAGTGTAACCAGCAACTTCACCACCTATAATAGTTTTTAGTCCTGCCATAATGTCTCTACCAATATGCTTTGATTGAACCATATTACCGGTTACAAGACCGATTGATCCCGTAATTCTATAGCCAAAAATTTCTGGAGTGTTTGAAATGAGCATAATATTTCCCTTTATGTGATAGATAAAGCAAACGTTAAGTTAACCTGCCACTGATTATGGCACCGAAAACTTGGAAATAATATGTGTTCTCGTGGTACCGATTCACTTCGCAATACCGGCCAGTTAAAGTGGTCAGGACGAGCTGTGCGAGTGGGCTAAACGCCTGGTTGAACGAAGCCGCTCCGCGGCAGTAAAAGCAACAAATCAGGTATACTATCTCTATGTATCTAATCCCGGATACTTACAAAATAAAGGAGTATACCATGAAGAAATCAGAAGTGAAACGATTTACAGAGCTCTATGAACGTCATCTTAACCTGCTCAAACTTCAGGGGAAAAGTGATAGCACCATAAGTGCTTACTCAAGGGCTGTTCGCCGGATACGTGCCCATTATGATTGTTGTCCTGACAAGTTAACCAAGGATCAATTGGAAAATTACTTCTGTGATTTGATCAAAACCCATTCCTGGAGCACCGTCAAGATCGACAGGCTTGGTTTGATGTTTTTCTGGAAGAATGTACTTGAGATGGATTGGCAATGGCTTAATATGGTTAAACCTCCTCAGGTAAAGTCGATCCCAGATATTCTGAGTCCATCAGAGATCGAGAGGCTTATCTGTGCCACCAAGAAAATGCGTTATCGGGTTTTCCTGTTGACCACCTATTCCATGGGCTTGCGCTTAACAGAGGCGCTATCACTTCAAATCGGAGATATTGACAGTGAACGTCAGATGATCCACATTCGGCGTGGTAAAGGCCACAAGGATCGCATGGTTCCCTTGCCCGATAAAACATTATATGCCCTGCGTGTACTCTGGACAAAGCATCGTCATCCAAAGTTGCTTTTTCCAAACGCAAAAGGTTCCATGCAGACTATCAGGAAAGCAACCACCCATATGAGGGAATAGGGTCAGGTCTTGAATTATAACTTATCGCCACCTTTGTTATATTTCAAGACCTTACCCCAGCCTTTTACACATGAATACTTGCAAAGTATCGCCTAGAAGGGTATTTGTGATGAATTCTGAATCAGCATTATTGGCAGTATTTCTTGCGATTTTTGCAAAACATATTGCCCTAGAGCAAAAAATTATGGTGCCTAAGTTTTTTGTGAAAAACAGCTTGTTTTTCTTTAGTATCTGTCCTGAAAAAACAGTTTCGGAGTTTACCCTAACCTACTCTGAATCGAGGCTGTCGATAAATGTAACAACAGCCATATGGTTGATATTCTGACGATTAAACTGTGAGAGCAACGAGGGGTTAGAGTAAAAGTGCGATTTGCGGACAACCTCTTAGCTTTCAATCACCTACGATAGAAATGATCATTGATATTTAAGGTTGGAAAACACCGCTATGGAAAAGACTAGTAACTACTCCAAAAGTGGTGGTAAAATAACTACTGGATCCCCGATAAAAACGTTCGGGGATGACATGTACAATCAATCCCCTGTTGTCATTCCCGAGTTCTTTTATCGGGAGATAGGGTAGACTACGATCCCAAAAATGATTTTGTGGATGTTACCACCACTTTTGGAGTAGTTACGAGGAATCAACCTGACAGGCGCACACATCGATCACAAGACAACACTGATCAACAATACAATCGTTGGGAATACATCACCAGGTGATGGCGGTGGGATAAAGATTGGGACGAGACGCGATGATCAGGAATATTATTTTTATTCTAATGTTATCATGAATAATACTGGCTCAGGACTTGGGCATGATATTTATATCGATAATGATGAGGACGAAGATTTCATCTATTCTCCAGTAGTAATGCTCAATAATAATTTTGACCAGAGTCCAGTAGGCTTTTCAATATCAGAACCTGCATATGCATTGAAACTTGACCCAAGTAATCTGAACGATCAAGCCCCCCTCTTTGTTAGTGCCGGTACAGACGATTTTCATTTGAATACTGGGTCTCCTTGTATTGATACTGGAAGTAATGATGCATCGGAACTGCCCGTATATGACCGTGAAGGAGGGGCTCGAATTATGGATGGTGTCGTCTATATGGGCGCATATGAACATCCTGGGTCAATCTTACCAGTTGCCTTATTCAGTGTCGATTTAGTTGAGGGAGTCATACCATTAACAGTTAATTATATAGATGAATCTATTGGTTCGATTTCTACTTGGACGTGGAGTTTTGGAGATGGAGCCTTCAGCAGTGAACAGCACCCAAATCATACATACAACGAAGCTGGATCATATACGGTAAGCTTGACAGTAACAGGGCCAAATGGCTCGACGCTTGAAACAAAGACTGACTTGATTGTTGTTGAGTTGACACGTCCTGTTGCCGTAGCGGGGCCTGACAGAGCTATAGTTCAAAACGATATTACTCTGGATGGCAATAGTTCAAGCGATGTTGATGGGCTAGTCGACACTGACACTATGGTGCTTTTAGTGTCTGAACCTTGGGATGTAAATAACGATCAGACATTGGGACTTGAGGAGGTAATTCATATTTTGAGAGTTAAAACCGGAGAATGATCAGCATTTAGTAGAAGATAACTAACGTCTCTAAACGTTTTCTTAGGGGATGATGGCACTGACCAACATTATCCCCTTTTTTCTTTATGAATCATGTGGATATCGTTAACCTTTCCTCTGGGAAAGATTTCCATCGGCAATGACAGGTATTTGGAAATAGAGATGAGTTAACACAGAAATAGGGATAGAACTATTTAATTTGGCATTGTGATTTAATTAAATCTGTCCCCTTTAATTTGCTTAACCTCTTCCATGCTAAGAATTTGTGGCATTTTTTTAATCAAAGTCAGTTTATTAAGAAATATATGTTAAGATATTTGGGGAGTTCTTTCCAGTTTGCAATAATACTGAACAGTTTAACCGCCAGATATCACCTTTGGCGCCGCCAAGGAATATCAAAAGAGAACTATCTAAGGAGGCAACAATGTCAGATTTATCGTTATTGATGGAATTATTTAAACAGAACAAGTTGAGCAGAAGGCAGTTTATAAACCAAGCTACAGCGCTTGGGTTGACGGCAGCGATTTCACCCACTTTCCTGTCCAGCACAGCTTGGGCAGAAACACCCAAAACTGGCGGTCATCTCATAATCGGTTCTACCGGTGGGTCGACTACTGACTCCATGGACCCAGGAACTTTAACCTCGAATATGAACCAGAACCTCAATTGGCAGATACGCAATAATCTGGTTGAAATCGACCATAATTTAAAGCCCATTCCTGAATTGGCCGAGTCATGGGAGGCGACCCCGGACGCAAAAATCTGGAGGTTCAAACTGCGTAAAGGCGTCGAATTTCATAACGGCAAAACAATGTCCGCTGAAGATGTCATTTATTCAATTAATCACCACCGTGGTGAAAAATCCAAATCAGCAGCAAAGGCATATTTGAAAACCATCAAAGATATCAAAACCGATGGGAAATATGAATTAATTTTCGAGCTCTCCGGTGGAAGTGCCGATTTCCCTTTTGTTCTGGGCGACTATCATCTCACTATTTGTCCAGACGGTACAAAAGGAATCGAATGGGAAAAAGGAATTGGTACCGGCCCATACATTCTCGAGCATTGGGAGCCTGGTGTCAGAGCTTTAGCAAAACGCAATCCCAATTATTGGAAAGAAGGTCGAGGTCACTTTAATGAAGTTGAGACCTTATCCATCGCTGATACCAATGCCAGAACGAATGCTCTTAAAACCAGGCAGATAAATTACATGGACCGGGCAGAGTTAAAGACCGTTCACCTCTTGAAAAAAATGCCTGGCATTAATGTTAGCGCCACGACGGGTACCGCACATTACACCATGCCAATGTTGGTTGATAAGAAGCCTTATGACGACAACAATGTCCGTATGGCATTAAAACATGCCATTAACCGTAAAGAATTGCTGAGTCATATTTTACACGGCTATGGTGAACCTGGAAACGATCATCCCATTGCCCCGGCAAACAGATATTTTGCCAAGAATCTGGAACAAATAGAATACGATCCAGATAAGGCACGATTTTATATGGAAAAAGCAGGCATGCTTGACCATACCTTTAATCTGCATGCGGCAGATGCTGCTTTCCCTGGTGCTGTAGACACTGCCATAATGGTCAAGGAGCATGCCAAAAAAGCAGGTATCAAAATTAATGTTGTTCGCGAACCTGACGATGGATACTGGAGTAATGTCTGGATGAAGAAAGAGTGGTGTATGTGTTACTGGGGTGGACGACCAACGGAAGACATGATGTTTTCGGTTGCCTATTCTGCTGACGCTCCCTGGAATGATACTCATTGGAAAAATGATCGTTTTAACGATCTGCTTGTGGTTGCACGGGCGGAGTTGGATGCCTCAAAGCGTGCCAAGATGTATGAAGAGATGCAGGAAATTTGCAGCAATGACGGTGGAACAATTGTTCCCATGTACAACCAGATGGTTGAGGCCAGCTCTGATAAACTTGCCCACGGTCCTATTTCTGGTCATATGGCTATGGACGGGATGAGGATTGCGGAGCGCTGGTGGCTTAAGTCATAGGGAATCCCATACTGACCGACTCGAAAAATAAAAAGAAGATTTTGTGTGCTTGTTAAAAGGATAACATTCAACGTCTACTAAACCGGAAAAATCTTCGCTAAGCGAATTAGCCAACTTTCAGCAGACTCTCGGCGTTACATTGAGCTTATCGAGAGTCAGCTGATATGGGGGTAATGAGTGGTAATTGTAAGCGGAAAATGTACTAAAGGGTTATTAATACTTTTCGTATCAAAGGGAGTAGGGTCACAAAGGGAATAGGATCAGGTCTTGAATTATAACTTATCGCCACCTTTGTTATATTTCAAGACCTGACCCCGTGACCCCAGCCTTTTTACGCAAAGCTGACGTATCCCTTAACACCTTGCCCTTTGGAGTTAGAGGATAGTACCTTTTACTTTTTTCACCATCTCCTGACCACAACATTGCAGAGGAACCGAGCACTGAGCGGTTCCATCAGCACCGCCACATTTACAGGTTTTATGTACTTTTAATTCCAAGCCACATTTTTCACAAACAAATATTTCACCTTCTTTCATTTCATTGCAGTTTGCCATAGCAATCTCCTTTAGATTGTTGAAATTGATGAGCAGAAAATCTTACAACAAGTGTAACAAACTCTGTTTGCCAATGCATCAAATGATCTTTTTAAATCCAAACTATAGTGGCTCTCAAGTGAATTGAGCCTCAGCAAAACTTCTAACTGTGTGGTTTGGCGCAAATATAAGTATCGAATATGAACAAGGGAAGAGGGTCAGGTCTTGAATTATAACTTATCGCCACCTTTGTTACATTTAAAGACCTGACCCCGGCCTTTTGTTGAGAAAAAGGCAGAAGAGTTAGTGGAGAAAGTACAGGAGGATGAACCAGAGGTCGCAATACCACAATTCATCCCGTCGGACTTAACCCCTAAACAGCGAGCGACTATGATGCTTGCCGCAATGCTCACGGATAAGCAACTTGACTACATACTTCAATCCATGGCTTACATGGTTGGTGGAAGTGTCCTTACTATAACGCTTGAGGAAAGTCGTTTTAGGAGTGCATAGGACTAAGTATAAATCTCGCTATCCATTGGCTTGACTGCTTTTTCGGCAGTTAGGCCTTTTTTGTTTCCACGTTTTTCCTTCACTGTAGGGACTCGCTGTACCACTTTTCTTTGCTTCTTCCTTGACAAAGGCATATAGTTCTATATATACATGTGGTTTCAAAACAGAGGCCAAGGAGGTTGCTATGCCAACATTAACAATAAAAATGAAGCTCCCATTCGTTATAGAAAAAGAGGGAGAAGTGTACGTTGGTCACTGCCCAGTTTTTGACGTTTATTCACAAGGGTGTACCGCGAAAGAAGCAGAACTGAACACCATAGAAGCTGTTCAGGTATTCGTTCAAACCTGCATCGAAATGGGTACTATCAATCAGGTTATGCAGGAGTCTGGCTTTATTCCTGCCTGCCAGATTAAAGAAGATCCTTCCGAAGAAAACCTTGTAGACGTTGTTCTTCCTTACATTGCATCACAAAATCTCTCGGGATGCCACGTATAACGCCAATATCCTGGAAGGTTTTTGAGTGTATCTTAATTCGTTGTGGTTTTCACTATTCTCGCCAGTCCGGTAGTCATCGTGTTTACACGAAAGAAGGGTTGTCGAGGCCGGTTATCGTTCCTGCCCATTCAAAAGATCTGGCAGCTGGAATAATTCAGGGAAACTT
>JAAELB010000888.1 GCA_024227155.1 Desulfobulbaceae bacterium | reverse complement strand
GGAGTAGTCTGTATGAGATTTGCTTCTACTGGAGTGGTCTGAATGAGATTTGCTTCTACCGGAGTAGTCTGTATGAGATTTGTTTCTACCGGAGTAGTCTGTAAGAGATCGGTTTCTACTGGAGTAGTTTGTATGAGATTTGTTTTGATTTGAAAACCTGTGTGAAATTCATCAATATTTCTACACTGTAACCTTCTCAGGTCCGGAGAAATCTCACGATGAGTTACATCTCTTTCCGTTTGATAAATGGGACTGAACGCTGTCCACTCCATTCTATTTCCGTGTACTTGGGAGGTTACCCCAGTACTTTGATATATGGCATTAACAGGTGGTGCCCCTGGGGAAGTCATCCCAGTAGCCTTTTTAGCATTGACAGGTGGTTTCACTGAGGAGGCTATCCTAGTAGTATTCAGCCTTGGTACCACCTTTTTCGGAGTTTCAAGCCCTGGGGTTTGAACTTTACTGTTTAGTTCATCGACCTGAAGGCAGGGAGGACGCATTTCCCCTCTTTTAACCGTTTCTAAGTGCAAATAACTTATATTGCACAAGTGGAGAAACTCTGATTTATCAGCATCCATGATTCCTGCCCACACAGGGACTAAGGCTCGGAGTACCATTTTCCGCCTGGTAGCAAAAGGTGCTTCTTCTAAACCTGGGGAATCATAGACTCCTTCAAGGATTGTTGCTATAATACGACCTATCTTGTCAGATGACACAGGAGCTAGATTTCCATTGGGATTTTCTGACCCAGTCACCCCTGGGATGACATTGCCAATACAAGGATCAGTTTCCCACAATAGTGAAGGTTGTCCCCGCTCTCTAGGGTTATCTGGCAACCCTCCCTGTTCTAAAGCTCCTCCTGCTTCAGTCTGAAAATCTGAGGTCAATCTGCCAGACTCTAATGAGCTTGCTTGCATACTTTGATCAGTCTGTCCCTCAATAGAATCATGCAGGCGTAGGTTTTCAGTACGTCTGGATAAGTCATTTACTAGATTTTCGATATCTCTCGTTTGACTTTCTCTACTTCCTGTCATCTGATCTATCTTGGGTATCTCTAAGTTGAACTCGGTAGAGTATTCTAGAATCTGCATAGCCGCAATTGCTCTGTCTACCCAATTACACAGTGCAATGTCACGATATTCATCAGGTTCATTGGTCATAAATTGTCGTAAAGTCGACTCCTTACATGTGATCATGTCCTCCAAATCAGATGAACCTTGAGCCACTCCAATGAGCATGGTCAGTTCTTTCCTCAATTGCAAAATGGCAATCTTATGGATTCCATGAAACTGTGG
>JAAELB010000887.1 GCA_024227155.1 Desulfobulbaceae bacterium | reverse complement strand
GTATTTCAACAGGTCTTGGATATTTTAAATCAAGAATTTTCCCCTCAAGACAGAATTCGTATACATATAAATCATGAAGACTTAGTACATTCTATACGTATTCCTTTACAAGAATTGAGTGATTTAAATGTTATAAATATTATAGAAAGAATGGAAGAAGTCTTACAGTCAAATCAAAGTTTATCAGTGAACAATACCTTAGAAATAGGTGTCGGTGTAATACATATACCTTATGGACAGGGGAGAACAAAATTGATTAATGTTAAAAATGGTAGTTGTCAAAAAAAATCTATTGTTGAAATATACAATAAAGACAACTTATGTCTTCCATTATCAATTATTATAGGTGTTATAAAGTTAAAACTAAAAGAAGAATTGATTACAAAGATTGAATATCTTAATAAAATTAGAAAAACCTATCGTAATAATCTACGGAATCAAGCAAGGAGTTTACTTCAAAAACTAGGTATATCTTCTCTTAGACCTGGTAATTTATTAGATCTTCCAAAGTATGAAGCAGAGTTTGATATACAAATTATTGTATTTAGCAATACAAAAGAACCTGGTATACCTTTACGTACAGGAACAAACAACCTAAGAAAAATGTATTTATGGCATACACAATACATGCAAGGAGAACAAAAATTATTTCATTTTGAACCAATTGTCAACATCGCAGGATTTTTATCAACAAGATCATTTTGTGACATCTGTTATAAAGGTTATAATCACGACTATCATAAATGTATAAGTACTTGTCCACAGTGTAAAGACAAAATTTGTAAGTCTGGAACACCTCTCATATGTTGTGAATGTAATTTTGAGTTGAGAAGTCAAACATGTTTTGATAATCATAAAAAGATTTGTAACACCCGGTGGAAATGTTTACTTTGTAAAAAAGTGCTACAATCATCTAAAAGGAAAAAAGAAGAACATATATGTGGAGAATATACATGTAAAAATTGTGAAAATTGGGTTATGAAAGGTCATCAATGCAATCTATTAAGACTTAAACCAAAAGATATAGTGAAAAAATTTATTTTCTATGATTTTGAATGTGAAGTGAAGAATAACATTCACATACCTATATTAGTAATTGCACAAACATCATGCAAACATTGTCATCATGTTACAGAAGTAACAAATGATAGCAAATGTAATCATTGCGGATCAAAATGTGTCAATTGTTTACAGAGACCAAAAAAACAGTGTCAAGATTGTGGGAAAAGAGAAGTAATTTTTTCTGGTGAAAATACTTTAGATGATTTTGGAAGTTGGTTGTTTCATGTTCAGAATAAAGGATCACGAGTC
>JAAELB010000886.1 GCA_024227155.1 Desulfobulbaceae bacterium | reverse complement strand
TTATTTCAATAGAAGTCGGGATTGTTGATCTTATTAGCTTGAGGGCATCCTTGATAATGGGCTGCATTCTCATCAATTTAATTTCGTGACTGTCCTGGCGGGAGAATGCGAGGATCTGTTTCACCAGTTCCTTGGCCCGCAGAGCTCCTTCAAAAACCGCATTCAAATTATTACGTAGTGGGCTGTCTTCGGGTATGTCTTCCAACAACATCTCGGTATTGCCTACAATAGGAAACAGAATATTGTTAAAGTCATGGGCTATGCCGCCCGCTAAGGTGCCGATGGATTCCATTTTTAGGGCTTGCTGAAGGCGGTTCTCGCTATCCCGCAACAATTGTTCCGCCCGCTTGCGCGCTGTGATGTCTCTGGCGATAGATAGCACAAAGCGCGTTCCTTTACTCGCGAATACACTGCTGGATATCTCCACAGGGATTTTTTCTCCAGATTTGCTTCTGTGTACCATCTCGAAAACACATTGCCCCGTTGTCGATAGCTTTTCCAAGGCTTGATGTCTGTCGCGGCTCATTCCTTCGCCATCTATGTCAACAGGAGACATCTTCAGTAGTTCCTCCCGGCAGTAGCCGAGCTGTTTGCAGGCTACATCATTGACCTCGGTGAACTGCTCAGGACCTTCTTCGCCCACTGCATGGACAAAAACTGCATCATTGCCGCTGTTAAACAGTTGTTTGTATCTCTCTTCCCTCCGCTGCAGTTCCTCCTCTGCCAGGACAAGTTGTCTTTGGGTTTCAAGTTCGCGAAATACTCGGCCGAAAACTGCAGGCAGAAGGTCGGTGAGACCAACCCCCTTGACCAGGTAGTCTTTGGCGCCGAGTTTCATCATTTCGACGGCGATTTTCTCGTCGCCATGCCCCGTCATCGTGACGAACGGCACCTGGCGGTCTCTTTCAACCAGGGTCCGGATGAGTTCAGTTCCGGTCATATCGGGCAGTTGCTGGTCGAGCAACAGTATCAGATTGGAATCGGCCATGACACGCTCAATGGCGTCGGCGCCGGTCAACACTCCTTGCGTGTCGAACCCGGCTCTGCTCAGCGCTTTTTGCACCAGATTGTTTAACCCTTCGTTATCATCCACAACCAGTACGCATTTGTCCATCGACGTCCCGATATTCGTATTTTCGGGGTACTCGATTGTCTTGCCCATTACTCAACAATCTCCCCATTGATTTTCGGTACCTTCACGACAGCCAGAAAAAGTCCCAACTGACGAATGGCCTTTACAAAGTTATCGTAATCGATGGGTTTGGCGATGTAATTGCTGCATCCTAAGGCATGGCAGCGCTCCACCTCTCGCGGATCGTCAGTCGTAGTGATCATTATCACAGGCAGCTTACGCAATTCTGGATCGGCTTTCACTTGCTCCAGCACCTGAGTTCCATCGATTTTGGGCATACGGATATCGAGCAGAAGCATGTAAGCAATACCAGATCGACGGTGGGGTTCATCGCCTTGCCGAAACAGGAAGTCAAGAATCTCCTGACCGTCTTTGAAATGCAATACTTCATTTACGATGCCCGCGCGTACCAGATTTTTCTTTATCAACCCCGCATGTCCTTCATCGTCCTCAGCCACGAGGATAACCACATCCTTATTCATCTAAGTATCTCCTTTCATTTGTTTTTATCTTTGCATTCAGGCCTTCGGTAGCGCAACATAGAAGCGACTGCCCAAGCCGATGTTCGACTCTGCCCATACGGCTCCCTCCAGTCTGCCAACAATTCGTTTTACGATCGTCAACCCCAATCCTTCCCCCTCGCTATGCGTCGGATCGAGCCGATGGAATATTTCGAATATTTTACCCAAATGATCCGGAGCGATGCCAATTCCATTATCCTCGACGCAATACACAGACCGCTCTCCCTCGACCCGGCCGGTAATCCGGATGATGCCGGGGCGGCTTGGATCAATGTATTTCAACGCGTTACTCAGAAAGTTCGAAAACACCTGGTTCACCTGAACGGAATCGCTTTGGCATGGCGGCAAGTTTGCGACTTCCAGTTCGATACCAGCTTCCTTGATTTGAAACTCGGTGGAATCAATGACCTTGGAAATCAGCCCATTCATATCCAAAGGTTCAATGCTCAGCATTGCGCGACCCGAGCGCGAAAGACGAAGAAGCCCTGTGAGAAGCGTATCCATCTTGGCCGCGCTGGTTCGGATAAATCGCATAGCCTCGGGGATGTCCTGTTCAAGTAAAGGGGTTACTGTCGGCAACGCCGCCCCCGTCGGAGTCTCGGCGAATGCTCGAAGCAAGTCTTTAATCGCGTAATCCAGTTCCTTGCTGTATCCGTCTATGTTGACCAAGGGAGAGCGTAAGTCATGGGAGGCTACGTAAACTACCTGCTCAAGTTCGTCGTTTTTCGCCGCAAGATCGACGTTGACCTGGGCGAGTTTCTTTTCGGCTTGCTTGAGAGCTGTAATGTCAACAAAATTTACGACCATTTTGGCAAGTTCACTATCGTTAGAGAACACTGGAATTGCATTAACAATTACCCAGGTCACATAATCTCTGTCAGGCCTATTGATTCCTAAAACAAAGTTATGAATCGGTTTTTTTGTTGAAAATACTTTACTTACTGGATATTCCTCAACTTTCATTATTGTTGAATCCTCCTGCATGAAATTCCATGCAGGATCAATAGCCTTTTTCCCAGACATTTGTTCATAGGTCAGCCCAAGGATATTCTCTGCTTCTCGATTGTTAAACATAATACTTGTATCACTGGCATGGACAACTACGCCTATGAGGAGGTTATTCAGGATTGATCTGTATTCTTCTTCGCCCTCCCGCAACGCCTCCTCTGCCTGCTTTTTTTCAATAATATGCCCCAACCGCCCGGCAATAGCATTGATAAGGATTCTTTCTTCTTTAAGGAAAGGACCTTCGTCAATTTCGGACTTTTTTTCTAAATAATAGACCTCTATGGCCCCCTTTTGTTCTTTAAAAACAAATATGTCGCTTGTCTGATTCCAGTTAGTTTTTTTGAAATTATCCGTTTTATACTCTTTTTCATTTAGTAGTATACGGGAACAAGTAATCTCTGGATACTGCCATGAGGGAGGGATGATATCAACTATACCCTGGCAAATATCAGCTAACGAGTTATCTGCTTTTTCCAGAAGACCTGAAATGCCATAAAGACAGTTCAGTTCCTTAACTCTTTCTCTAAGTTCATACGTCTTCTTTTGAAGCGCCGCCTCCCCCTTTTTGCGCTCAGATGCAACTTTCTCTAATTTTTTAATTTTTTGTTCCAATTCTTCATAGGTTGGTTTCTCAGCCATTTGAACAATCTCCAATTTCTTGAACAAGGGAATGATTCAGATTGTTGTGCTGGCAGTGCTTTTTTTGCCAAATCTGAAGCTGTTGAATTTTAGATGTATTAATTTCGTCAATATTAACCAGATCAATTTTAAGGCTCTGTGTGCTACAGGGTTCAACAAGAAGAGTTGGTCATTATTCTTCATCCTTGTGGGTTTCAATGGTCAATTCTTTTTCCTGGTCTATCAGTTTACCTACATCCAATAATTGGACCAGTTCCTCATCTTTATCTCGTTTCCCTATTCCGGAAACGCATTCATTATCCAATGTTGAAACCATTGCAGGAATCTCATCAATATGAGACTCAGAAAGTTTTTCTACTGTCTCAACCGAATCAACGCCGACTGCCATAGTCCTCTCACTCCATTCTATGACCAAAGCAATTTCCCGATTTGATTCTCTTAAAAGGGAGCGAGCCTCTGCAAACAACCTTATCATTTCCGCAAGTTCACCTACCTTTGTCTGGTTAATCATTTCATAGGCAGAGTCGAAATCCTTCTCTTCTTCCATCTTTTTTACCTTGATAGCGATGGCATGGATTTTTTTATGTGGCGCGTCGAATTTGGCTAAACACCCTGCCAGTATTCGATTATCGGTATCGAAATTATCGTACCACTTACCAAATGCACACTTATGCGGGTCGGTAGCAAGTTTAAACTCCCTGCGTTCCCGGACGGATGATTCTAAATCCGCAATCCAATTTTTATGGTCCTGTTCCCGTTGATCCAATAACTGAACAAGCGCATCCGCTTCTTCTGTCATTGATGTCATTCCCATTTTCAATCTTAAATCTATGACCGGAATTACCTGCCCCCTTAAATTAATCACACCCTTAACATAATTGGGTGTCTTTGGCACAGTAACCACCTTGGGCATAGCTACCATTTCGCGGACATGATTTGCAGAAACTGCAAACTGCTCATCCAGTAAATGAAAAATCACCCACGGCATATCAATCGAAATTTCGCTCATGTTCTTTCTCCTTTTCGATAGGTGCTGGTATCCTGTATAAAATCGAGAATCGAATGTTCAACCATGATATTATTAAATCGGCGATTAAATACCTTAATATTTGTCATTCCGGCGAAGGCCGGGCACGCAGTGAAGCTTCAGCGCTATCCAGAGGCTTTACTGGATGCCAAATTGCGCCTGT
>JAAELB010000885.1 GCA_024227155.1 Desulfobulbaceae bacterium | reverse complement strand
CGCTGCAGGTGCATTGAGCAGGAGGCGGCCATAAGCAGGCCGTCTTCTGTGAGAAGCTTGATTGCCAACTCATTGATCCGGTGATAGGCTCGCAGACCTTCTTTATGATCTTTTTTACGTTTAATGAATGCAGGAGGGTCGACAACTATGACGTCAAATTGTTCTCCTTCCTCCTTGAGAGCTTTCAGCACCTCAAATGCATCTCCCTCGGCACCGGTAAATTTTCTGGCGACGCCGTTGAGAGATGCGTTTCTCTCTGCCATTTCCAGTGCAAACCGTGAGGCATCAACCGACCATATTTCTTTTGCGCCGCAGGCAGCGGCTTGGACAGCAAAACTTCCCACATAGCTAAAGACGTCAAGAACCCGTTTGTCCTGGACAAATTTTCCAAGCTCCGCACGGTTTGGGCGCTGGTCATAGAACCATCCTGTTTTCTGGCCGTGGTGGAGGGGAGCCACCATCTTTACACCGTTCTCGATTAGCTCGACTTCATCAGGGGGAGTGCCGTAACCCGTGGTTGTCTCCTGAACGAGTCCTTCAAGTTTTCGAATGGAACTGTCGTTTCGAAACAGAATCGATTGTGGTTTAAGGGCAGTTTTTAAGGTCTCAACTATTTCATCTTTGAGCCTATCCATGCCACCAGTGTTGAGCTGTACACTCAGATGATCGCCAAAACGGTCAACCACCAACCCCGGCAATAAATCCGATTCGCCATAGATCAGTCGATAGTAAGGCTCACTAAACAAACGCTGTCGTAGTTGCAACGCTATTTGCACACGCTCAGCCAGGAGAGATTGATCGAGGAGTCGTTGATTTCTACTTACAATACGGGCCGCGATTAAGGAGTGAGAATTGACATAGGCCGTACCAAGGACTTTGCCATCATGGGATAGTACACGGGCCTGTTCTCCCATCTCAAAATCTTTAAGTGTGGTTGCTTTTGTGTTGATTTCATTACTGTAAATCCATAAATGACCGGCTCGAATTCTCCGCTCTTCGTTGCGTTTCAGTTGTATTGATTTCAGGTCCATCACATAAATTCCTTGATCTTCGGGGTGAGGTATTGCAAATAGATGGTGTAAAGATACAAAAAAGAGGTGTCTTGTAAATCTGCAACCACCACACTAACTACGGAGAAAAAAATGACAACCACAACTGACAATCTAAAAGAAGCATTTGCAGGAGAGAGCCAGGCCAATCAGAAGTACAAGGCATTTGCAAAAAAAGCTGAGAAAGAAGGTTTTGGCAATATAGCAAAACTTTTCCGTACCACCGCTGAAGCAGAGCGCATCCACGCCGAGGGACATCTCAAGGCTCTCGATATGATCGCTTCAACCGCTGACAACCTGCAGGCAGCAATTGATGGGGAAACATTTGAATATGAGGAAATGTACCCACCTATGCTTGAATTGGCCAAGGCGGATGGTCACAGAGCGAAGACCATGTTTAAATTTGCCGTCGATGCAGAAGAAGTACATGCGATAATTTACAAAAAGGCGCTGGAGGCGGTAAAGAATGGAGTAGATATGGACGTGAGTGATTTCCATCTCTGCCCCATCTGTGGTTATATTGAGGTGGGTAGTACTCCAGCAAAATGTCCGGTTTGTGGAGCTCTAGGCAAGGTGTTTGTCCAGGTTGACTGATAGATGTTGTACCCGTAACCTGGGAATACACGCTAAGCACAGGGTCGATGAAAAAAGGTTTTTACCGGCCCTGTGTTGTTCATGCTTACAGATATTTTTCTCGCAGTAATTTTTTATCAATCTTACCAACACTTGTTTTGTCAATGGTTTCTACAAACTGAGAATTCATAAGGAGTGCCAGCTTGTTCATCAGCCCCTTGTCAATATAAGCACGGACATGTTGTACAATCTCCTTTGGCTCCGGTGTAGTAGTCTCTTCTTTCAGGACAATCAGGGCAAGCGGTTTTTCTCCCCATTTGTCGTCGTGCATGCCGATAACTGCAACCTCGGAGACGGCCGGGTGGAGATTGATGATATCTTCAAGTTCAAGGGAAGAAAGCCATTCTCCGCCAATCTTTATCACATCTTTCATTCTGTCTGTGATGCTGAAGTAGTTTTTATCGTTGATATTGGCCACATCACCGGTATGGAGATATCCTCCACTCCATAGATTTTCAGAGTTCCGTTTGTCTTTCCAGTACCCCTGGGTCAGCCATGGGGTGCGTACGATGATCTCTCCGACACTCTCTCCATCCCTTGGAACGTCCTGCATTTTTTCATCGACGACTCTCAGCTGTACCAGCGGCAGGGGGCGACCTGTCTTGCAGCGTATTTCAGTGTCCGCATCATTATCCAGTTTTTCATTGCCCACGTGTGCAATGCTGAGGACCGGACAGGTCTCAGACATTCCGTAACCGGTAAAAATGTCAATGCCTTTATCCTTAGCACCCTGGCACATTTTTTTGGGTAGAGATGCTCCACCTATAACCACCTTCCACTTTGACAGATCAATTTCAGAAAACTCGGGACTTGCCATAAGCATGTGCATAATTGTTGGGACGCAATGGGAGAAGGTAACCCCCTCCTTTTCAATGAGCCCGAGGAGAATGCTTGGTGCGTATTTTCCAGGGTAGACCTGTTTTACTCCAACCGCTGTTGCGATATACGGAAATCCCCAGGCATGAACGTGGAACATCGGAGTTATCGGCATATAGACGTCCTGCTGGTGGAAGCGCCCCTGTTCAGCTGAGGTTGCTAGAGCTGCGATTGTACTAAGGGTGTGGAGGACGAGTTGACGATGGCTGAAATAGACCCCTTTGGGCATGCCGGTGGTTCCTGTGGTGTAGAATGTAGTCGCACGGGTGTTTTCATCAAAATCTTCAAATTCAAAGGTGTCCGCTGCAGCGGCAAGCAGTGTTTCGTATTCCCCGGCCAGGTCGACAACGGTCTCTGCTTGTGTGTCATCATCTTCTAAGGAGATGAAACTCCTGACGGTATTGATACGTCCTTTTATCTGGTCAATAATTGGGAGAAACTCGGTATTTACCAGCAGGAAGTCATCTTCTGCGTGGTCAATTGTATAGATGATCTGTTCTGGAGAGAGGCGAACGTTGACAGTGTGGAGTACCGCGCCTATCATGGGTACGGCATAAAAACATTCAAGATACCTATGGCTGTCCCAGTCCATTACCGCTACAGTGTCTCCAGGTTTTACACCGAGTGTTGTTAGAGCATTGGCGAGCCTGCATACACGCTTTTTGAATTCACTATAGGTGAAGCGCATGCTGTCGCGGTAGACAATCTCCTGGGCCGGGTTGTCAACCACAGGAGCTAGAAACAGGTTTTTAATAATCAACGGGTAGGCATATGCCGATTGGGTGCGTGTGATAAGATTGTCGGTCATGGTAGTTTCCCTGCAAGAAGTTTTAATTTGTTATTTCAGATAAATATGCTCTAGCGAGTTGTGACAGTTCATCGGTCATTCTCAGCACCTTTTCAGCCAGTTCCGGGACTAAAGATCCAGTGCCACATGATGGAGCAATGAGGGTCTGTTCCATGAGTTGTTTTTCCGAAAAACCTAAAGAACAGAGAGTTGTCAACTGCTCTCTCCACTTGCTGAAAAGTGATTCCGTAGATTCTTTTGCAACGATTTCCGGATCTCCGGTGGGAATAATGCCCCAGGCAAGGGTTCCGCCTCGCGCGAGGAACTGAACCAGTTGCTCTCTATATAAAATGAAGTTGTCAAAATAAAAATAGGCATCAAAGCTGATGATATCTGCAGCTGATAACAGGGGAGGGCCCCAGTCCCCGTTGGCACAGATATGGATACCCGCAAGACCGCCTCCTGAATGGATTATATCAATAACCTCGGCCACACTGGATGAGACCATTTCACGGGTAACACCTGCAAATCCGGTGGAGCCAAAACTTACAATTCCGGGTTCATCTATAAAGACTATCGGCTGCAATCCATTTCGTAACTTCTGTAGTTCCCCTACCTGCCACAATCCTTTTAAGCCAAGATGTTTAATGAGCATGTCCCGGAGGTTGTCATCATACAGGATGGAGTTTCCCTCCTGATCTTTCACTCCGATCCCTGTTGTAACCGGTCCTGTGATTTGACCTTTGAGGGTCAGGTAGTCAACTTGTGAATTCTCCAGGGTCTCTGTAAAAGTGAAAAAACCTGAGGCTGAGTCATGGCCCAAGGCAAATCTTGATCCGGTAAGCAGCGTAGGATCCGCTTCAATTGCAAAATATTCCTCATAGAACGAGGTCATTTCTGTTTCAAAGTGATCCCCGGAGCTATCTATCCAGTAGCTGTCACCTTGATCTACAAGGCCAGGAAAGCCGGTGAGGAACTGGCGGATCATACCTTCTCTTGGTTTCTTTGGTAATTGTGGCCAGAGGGGGATCTGGGGGCTGTGCTTAAGAATGAGGTGCATTGCCTGCCCATAGTTATCAAGGGGCAGACTGCCAATAAGGATGGGGTTGCATCGGGCATGAAACATGATAGGTCGACAAGTGGACATAGTCTTGAACTCCCATAAACAGTACATCTTGCAGAGTTGGTGGCTGTTGTTTGATTAGTAATTGTGTAGTATTTTCAATTATTAAAACTAGAATCAACAATTGAAAATGAAAGACAATTATAGAAGTGATAATTGAAAAACAAAAGCCCTAATCCATAAGAAAAATGAAAAAGGGCTTTTAACCTTAAGGTAATATTCATTTGTACCTTTCCCCTTTCTAGAAAGTTTGCAACACATCCCTAACCCGAATAGATCAGAACTTTCTAAAATGCTTGGATAAGTACCTTCACGAAATTCATTTCTAAGGTACTAAACAGGAACACGTGCCACAAAATCCGTGTTGTTGACTTGGTTTGAAACTATGTGTTCTTGATTTCTTTTTCAAATTGCTTTCCCTTAACGAAAAAATCACATCTTAGGCAGTTGCAACAAACTTCAGAATTAAAAAAAGAAGGTGAATGTCCATTTGTATACTTGGCTTCTTGTTGTCTAGTTGAAACATCACGATTGGGTTGATTTAAATGCTGGTTATCCGGCACAATACAGCTATTGCCACCTTTTAAGTACTCCATGTCGCTACAACCTCATCTCTGATATAGCTTCTACTACCTATGGGATCAACCAGTAAAGATTTTCCGGATGGCTTCCGGCCCTGACGCAATGTTTCTGCGAACGATTAATACGAATCAGTTGCCCAGGACCTTTGCTTATATAGCCACCGACCGTGATCCTTATCAGCTGTTGGCGGCTCATAATTACAATAGCTGTTCGTCATGGATATTGAGCGTAAACAACACTTTCTCCCACTTGCCTCATCAGGCATCAATGTTTGATGCGGTTGGAAAAACAGCAGACCTGGCAGTGCAACTGGTCTATTTCCGCGGCATGGATGAGTGCCGGGCATCCAAATGGGTTATTAACACCCGTGCTTTGCGTGATCTCATGCTTGGAATTGTTTGTTTTGCAGGGCAAACCCAGATCAGTAAAATTCTCAAGCACGCCGTTAAAGAAACCACCCAGCAGCAGGTATCGGCCCTGGTCTATATCGGAGATGCAATTGAGGAAGGTCTTGAAGGGCTCTTCCAGAAAGCAGGCGAGCTGGGGGTCCGGGGAATTCGCTGCTTCTTTTTTCAGGATGGACAAGATATAATTGCTGAACGTGGCTTTCGAGAGATGGCCAGGCTTACCGAAGGTGCCTATTTTCAACTTGGACCTGACTCTGCTGACTTTAATCAAGCGAGGGGCAATAGGTTTGCCGCTCATTTTCATCGGTGTCACTTGGCTACGTTCTACCTACAAGTTTCGCCCCATGACACCTCCGGGAGGCAGAAAATCTACGGTGCGCTCTTCCGATCTGGAGATGGAGCTCGATCATGATACAGGTGAGCTGGTTGGCGAGATTCTGCGTGGCCGCCTGAGGGGTGCCCGGCTCTCTGAGTTAAGCGAGGATGAGTTGCAGTTCTTCTCGATTTGTGATTAGCAGCATACAAATCGTCATGACAAATTCTCTTTAGTACCTTAGAAATTATTTTCTGCGTTTTTGTGGCAGAGATAAGCGTAGACTTCGAAATAATTTCGTGAAGGTACTTATCCAAGCATTTTAGAAAGTTCCGATCTATTCGGGTTAGG
>JAAELB010000884.1 GCA_024227155.1 Desulfobulbaceae bacterium | reverse complement strand
TCAACGCCACTCTCAAATGCCTCGCATTCTCCAACACTATTCAAAATCTTCTGCATTTTCATTCTGCTTACAATTTCGTCATCGACTATCATGATTTTCATAACATGTTCCTGATTTCTATATTATGAGTTTATTTTTTAGTGAACTCTTCTAAACGTTTAAATTCTTTTTCAAGCAGATCCAGCGTCTCCAGGCTTCCTTCCAAAACCCCTGATGACCCAGTTTTTTCGAGCTCAAAGGCTATGTCCGAGAGAGAATCGGCGGTTAAATTTGCCGATCCGCCTTTTATGGAATGCGCCTCTCTCCTCACCACCTCAGCATCCCCGTCAGCTATTGCCTGGCGGATGGTTCCTGTCTGGACGCTGACATTTTCAAGAAAAGCATTTAAAACTTCCACAAGAAATTCCTTGTCTCCTTCAAACTCCTCCACAGCTTTGTCTAAATTAATCGGGAGATTTTTCTCTTTATGGGTATCTTCTGCATTCATTATTAATTTGGGACCTTGAATTTTAGATCTTAATTCCGCAAGCGGGAATCCAGATTCCGTAATTGGTTTGGTCCATCTGTCAACCATGGATAGAAACGCTATCCTTTTCAAGGGCTTTGTAATATAGTCGTCCATTCCAGCCTCAAGGCACCTTTCTCTATAACCTTCAATGGCGTGTGCCGTCATGGCGATAATCGGAATCCTTTCCAGTATATCCGGGGCTTTTGCATCTCCTGTTTTATGTCGTTCAATCTCTAAATCACGAATTGCTTTTGTAGCTTCATAACCATCCATCAAAGGCATCTGTATGTCCATG
>JAAELB010000883.1 GCA_024227155.1 Desulfobulbaceae bacterium | reverse complement strand
TTATTGCCGTTTTGAACAGCAAAATAGATCATTACGAGGAACAGCAGCAAAATCGCCCCGATGATGAGGAACATTCGTTGTTTTACTGTAAATCTGTTTAGCATGCGATTCCTCCATATCCTAACCCGAATAGATCGGAACCTTCTAAAATGCTTGGATAAGTACCTTCACGAAATTATTTCGAAGTCTACGCTTATCTCTGCCACAAAAACGCAGAAAATAATTTCTAAGGTACTAAATATAGACATTTGTAAGAAGAGCAATTACTGTCCTTGGAGGCAGGACAAAACGGCACCACTCTGTGACACCTAATATCAGCATAGGTTAAATAAGTCTGAATTGGAAATGGATAATTTGATACTCAGCATCAGATCATTTTTTTTCCAATACCTGGCTTTTTAATGTTCATTATTTTTGATAATGGGATACACTATCAATTAGGCCATCTCCATAAATAGAGACCTTTGAAAGTATTTTGAGGTAATCAACTAAAACAAAAGGAGTCTAACATGAAAAATCTTTTTTTATCTCTGCCGTTGGCTGCCCTGATGGTAGCTGGTGCAATCCAAGGTGTTCAGGCTAAAGGTCGATTAACGATCTATTGCAGTGCTCAGGGCGATTGGTGTCAAAAAGCTAGTGAAAATTTTGGTAAAAAATACGACGTGAAAGTCTCCATGACACGTAATGGCTCTGGAAGTACATACGCAAAGATACTAGCGGAGAAAGACAATCCTCGCGGCGATGTCTGGTATGGTGGTACCTTAGATCCACATAGTCAAGCGGGTGTGAATGGATTGTTAGAATCTTACAAATCACCAATTCTCTCTAAAATTGCAGAACCTTACCGTAATCCAGCTGCCTCTAAACAAAATCATTCGACAGGAGTCTATATCGGCATTCTCGGTTTCAGCGTAAATACTGATCTTTTAAAAGATGCCAAAATGGAAATGCCAAAATGCTGGGATGATCTAATCAAACCCGAGTTCAAAGGCAAGATACAGGTAGCAAGTCCACAAAGCTCCGGTACTGCTTACACAGCGCTGGCAACTTTCACACAATTATGGGGAGAAGAAAAAGCATTTGATTACCTGACAAAACTACACCAAAATATCGGCCAATATACTAAATCGGGTTCAGCCCCCGGTAAAAATGCTGCGCGGGGCGAAACTATGGTCGGCATCGGCTTCCTGCATGACCATGGTAAAGAAAAAGGTAAGGGATTTCCGCTTGAGCTCATTGCGCCCTGTGAAGGAACTGGTTATGAAATTGGTGGCCTGAGTATTATAAAAAATGCTCGCAATATGGATAATGCTAAAAAGTTTGTAGATTGGGCACTATCCAAAGAAGGTATGGAGGTTGCCGCAACTGTTCAATCATTCCAGGTACCTACCAATACTGACGCGGCAATTCCCGCAGAAGCCATACGACCTGAAGATGTTAAGTTGATTGATTATGATTTTGTTATGTATGGTAGTGAAGCAAAACGTAAAGCACTAATAAGCCGCTGGGTCGAGCAGATCAAACCTTTAGAACGTTAAAGCTGATAGCTCAATTCCACTGTTACCGGTTCTCTGAAGAAAAACCACTTAGAAAAAAGTATAAAATCTGAGAACCGGTAAAAAAGATACACTCTCGCAAAAAGTATTTTTTGTGATCATTCCGTCTTCCTTAATCTATGAATACAACATCTGCCTCCAGTTCATTTTCTTCTATGGACCCACGCAATAAATGGGTTTTACTTGGACTCCTGGCATGGATAATTATTCCATGGAAGGGTTTAGAGTATGGACTTTTTGAATCCACTGGTTCTGAGATTATCGACGCTTTCGCCTGGAAAAGTATCAACACCTCCCTTATTCCACTGGTTGTATTTCTTCTTTTTCTACTGCGTCCCTGGAATTCTCATAATAGATCAAACCTCATAGATGCTATAGTTTCACTTGCAAGCTTTTTGCTCACCCTCTTTGGAGCTGCTCTCCTCAATGAATCATTAGGCTATGGAGCAGCATTCCAACTCACCTTCTTTTTATTTATTTTTTCCCTCGCCGTGGCTCGCATGGGGTTTATCCAGGGCGACCCGTTCATGACAACTGCCATTGTCATGATAATGACATCTATTGCAGTGTTTGTGCTCTTCCCCATTTCCACCATTTTTTCTAAGGTTATATTTTTAGAAGACGGCACCTTTACCCCAATGGCTTTCTACAAGAATATCACATCCTTTGGAGTTGCCCGAACATTACAAAACTCTTTAATGCTGGCCGTCGCCGTGGGTATGTCATCCACATTTCTAGGGTTATGTTTTTCATTATTTACTGTACGAATCACCAAGCGCTTTAAAGGGCTGGCTCGAATCTTTTCCATGCTCCCTATCGTTACACCTCCATTTGTCATCGGCCTCTCTTTAATTCTAATTTTTGGGCGTAATGGAACCATCAATGATGGCCTGCTGGCGCTGTTTGGCAACGATGGCTTACTTATCGGTACAGGAAATGAAGGTTGGTTTCATCGTTCTGCCTATATTTATGGATTCTGGGGGGTGTTTTTAGCACAGACATTATCTTTTACACCGATCTGTTTTATGTTGCTCGTAGGCATGGTCTCCACCATTAACCCTGCGGTCGAAGAAGCCTCCGTCACCATGAGAGCCTCCACGTCACAGACATTTTACTACGTCACACTTCCACTTCTTCGTCCCGGTATAGCCAACGCTTTTCTACTTGCAGTCATTTCATCTCTGGCTGATTTTGGCAACCCGATGGTATTGGGTGGTGACTATGACGTGCTCGCTACTGAAATCTATTTCAGTATTGTTGGCGCCCAACTCGACTATGCACGAGCATCAACACTGGGGATCCTTCTCCTGTCATTCTCATTATTGGCCTTTATTATTCAACGCCAGTGGATAGGAAAAAAATCGTATGTAACAGTAACGGGCAAAGGATCCGGTGGCTATTTTCAACCCCTACCGGCGTGGGTAAGTAGAATAGCAACCTCTGTATCTCTCTCCTGGATGCTTTTTACTGCTGTTTTATACGGCAGTATTTTACTCGGTGGTTTTGTGGTTAACTGGGGCGCTGATTACACACCAACTCTGGCACATTATGAAGAGCTATGGGCCAGGGGAATCGGCTATGGCGGTTGGCCCTCCTACATTACCACTCTCAAGTTCGCTGCAATCGGCGCACCTCTCACAGCACTCATGGGGTTGATGGTTGCTTATGTCACAACCCGCAAACGCTTTATTGGCAGAGGTGTGGTTGATTTCAGTGCCATGATCAGTTTTGCCATTCCCGGTACGGTAATTGGTATAAGTTATGTTCTGGCATTTAATACAGCACCAATACTCATCAATGGCACTGCCATAATTATTGTCATCTCCTTTATTTTCAAAAATATGCCCGTTGGAATTCGCTCGGGTATTTCGGCACTGTCACAAATTGACAAATCATTGGAAGAGGCATCACTCACACAACGTGCCAGCTCTATCCGCACAATCTTCACTATAGTACTGCCACTGCTGAGACCTGCAATGATCTCTGCAATTGTGTTCAGTTTTGTAAAGTCCATGACAACAGTAAGCGCCATCATCTTTTTAGTTACCGCTGATACACAGGTTGCTACCACTTATATTATGGGGAGAGTGGAAGATGGTGATTACGGCCAGGCTGTTTCCTATGGTTCAGTTCTTATTGTGACAATGCTGCTTGTCATTTTTTTAGTTGAGAAGTTCATTGGAAGATCAAGGATAGAGAGAGCTTAAAGAGCTCAGATCACTTCAGTACCTTAGAAATTATTTTCTGCGTTTTTGTGGCAGAGATAAGCGTAGACTTCGAAATTAATTTCGTGAAGGTACTTATCCAGGCATTTTAGAAAGTTCCGGTTTATTCGGGTTAGGGAAAAGATATGAAAAAACACGAATCAAGCAGAGTACAACTTCTCAATGTTGTCAAAAGTTTTGGTGATAATACCGTCCTGCACGGAATAGACCTTGATATACAGGCTGGAAGCCTTACCACCCTGCTCGGTCCTTCTGGTTGTGGAAAAACAACAATTCTGCGTCTTATTGCCGGTCTTGAGCTACCAACATCGGGTCAGGTCATTTTAGGTGATGAAGATGTTTCAGTTCTGTCCGCCAGCCTGCGTGACGTCGCCATGGTCTTTCAATCCTACGCCCTATTCCCACATATGACTGTTGGGCAAAACGTTGGTTACGGGCTCAAAATGCAGGGTGTCGACAAGCAAACACGGCGGCAACGGGTAGAAGAGGCTCTTGATTCAGTAGGCCTTGATGGCTTCCAGAAACGTTATATTGACCAGATGTCCGGCGGCCAGCAACAGCGCGTTGCGGTGGCTAGAGCATTAATTCTTGAACCGAAAGTGATGCTATTTGATGAACCACTCAGCAATCTGGACAGCAAATTGCGCCGCCAGATGCGCGAGGATATTCGTCGTTTACAGCAGCAGTTAGGTGTCACGTCAGTGTATGTTACCCATGATCAGGATGAAGCATTGGCGGTATCCGATGAAGTTGTCGTTATGAAAGATGGTGAAATCGCCCAACAGGGCACTCCAAAACAACTCTACCTGCAACCCCACTCCAAATTTGTCGCAACCTTCATGGGAGATGCTAATATCGTTGAAGGTCACGTACTTGCGGGAGGAGAAAAATCACTCCTGCGCATTGACGATGTTGAAATTAAAACTGATAAACCGATGCCTGCAGATTTCATCAATAAAACTATAGAAATCGCAATCCGCCCTGAAGCCCTATCGCTCATAGCAGCAGATGACAAATCTCCAGGCCTGCCCTGCACTATTGTCACAAAAGCCTATATTGGTGCTGCCATTGAGTACACTGTGAAATGGAATGGCCAGGAACTTTTTTTAGTTTCTGCCACGGGAAATCAGGAGTTCTCCATCGGCGATAGAGCTAAAGTATTAATCACACCACCCGGCATTGCCCCGATTCCCGAATAAACCAGGAGGTTGTCCGAGAATAAGGATTTCGAAGTCTACGCTATCTGGTCAAAATCGAGAAGTTTTCGCTTACCTGCGAGCATTATTTTGCGGAAAATCCGAAGAAATTATGAGATCGCTTTGAAATCATAAACTTAGAGTTATCACCAGATAGTGAACGTAGTGAGACCTTCGAGGCACTTATCCAGTGATACTAAAAAAGTTTCCGACTTGTC
>JAAELB010000882.1 GCA_024227155.1 Desulfobulbaceae bacterium | reverse complement strand
CGTCCGTTCGATCGTGTGTTCACTCATCGGTCTTGTCCTCCGACTCCACATGGTCCTTTGCATTCGGTGACGCACACGTCGTCGCACTCGGGGTCGTCACCATCAACCCACGCTTGGCGGGTTCGTTCGAGCTCGGCCTCCAGCCGGACGATCTTCGCCGTCAAGCCAAACACGAACTCTCTCGACGCCGCTGGCTCACTCATTGGCGTGTTCCGGGCAGAAGTCGTACCGGCCCGCGTAGAGACAGCGACCAGTCCAACCGGCGTCGGCCAGCTCCTCCCCCATGAAACCCGGTTCCCAGAGCGTGTTTCGGAATGCGTGCCGGAACGTCGCGGTGCACAGCGGTGCGTCGCACTGGGTGGTCACAATCCTGCTCATCCCCAACACCCTCTCGACTCGGACCAATGGGAAGACCCGCCACCCGCCATCGTCATCAGACGAACAGCCGCAGCGTCCTGCACCTCCGGCGGATAGGCCGAAGCCGGGGCCGGGGTCCCAGTCACCCACTCCCACGTCCCGGTCAGGAACTGCCACGCACCCGACGCCGAACTGTGAGCGTTCTTGACCCCGTAGTCGCCACCCGACTCGCAGCCACGGATCGCCAGCATCACCGACGGCCCCGCGACCCCGTGACCGAGATCCACCCACTCAGCCGACGAAGGTACGGCGGTGGCAGGCCCGGGCGGGAGGACCTCCACCTGATCGGCTTCCCATTCGGCCCAGCCGTCAGCCAGGAACCATGTGACTGGGATCGTCTGGTCGGCGTGGAACTGGTCGGCCCTGTCTCTGACGATGGCGCCGACGAACTCGGGTGTCGGCCCAGGGACCGCCAGCAAGGCAGCGAGAAGTAGTGCTCTCATTTGTCGGCCTCCCGGCGCCTAGCGGTCGCCCTGTACCTGCGCTGAGCGATCCGGTTCGCTTCCCTGCACGGCCCGCATCCGCATCTGTAGTTCTTGTACGTCGACGCGGTCCCGTGCTGAACCTCGACTACGCTCTCTATGAGAGCCGCCGCCGCTCGCTGCCTGAACCGACGCATGTAGGCGGCGTGCGCTGCACGGCACCCGTCGCACCGACACTTGCGGGTGCCGTAGGTGGCTCTGCTCACCGGGTGACCGGCCATGTGCTCGCTCATTTGTCGGCCTCCTGTCGCTCCTCGACCGCCTTCTGGAGAGCCGCCTCTCTCCGGTACAGGGCGAGATCAGCATCAGACAGCGCCGTCATCACCAACGTCCGCGCTATTCCAAGCTCCGTCTTCGCTTCCACGAGGATCGCGACGGACGCCCGGGCGTTGGTTAGCGACTCTTCGCCCTCTATGTCGGGGTGCAAGAACTTGGCCAGTTCCGCCCAGTTCACAAACGTCGTCATTTGTCGGCCTCCTGTTTCCGGGTCACAAACAGACCCTCCAAATGCGGATAGTGCTCCATGATCAGCCGCGCGTAGAACGCCGCATACGAGTTGTTCAAAGCGAACTCCTCCCTAT